>JADHMQ010000011.1 GCA_016779935.1 Flavobacteriales bacterium | reverse complement strand
TTGCATACGCGTTACGCACCCGTGCGCCACTCGTCAGCGGATTGCAAGCAATCCCTGTTACCGTTCGACTTGCATGTGTTAGGCCTGCCGCTAGCGTTCATCCTGAGCCAGGATCAAACTCTTCGTTGTATAAAAGTTTATATAATTTCCTGGTTCGTTCATAAGCTAAAAAAATTGACGTTGAATTTTGTTGTTTAAATTTCGTCTATCCCATTAAATCAAAGAACATTTTTGTTTTGCCTCTTTTCAGAATTAACTGAAAGGGTCGGCAAAGATACAATACTTTTGAATACCTCAAACTCTTTTGTTAAAATAATTTTAACTAAATAATCAAGGGTTGAAAACCGATTTGTTTTTCAAAATCACTTTTTCGTTCAAAAGCGGCTGCAAATATAGTTTCTTTAATGAACGTAACAAATCTTTTTTGTTTTTTTTTAATATATTTTTATAAGGCCTTATTTAAGCTAGTAAAAAGCTATTTTTAAATCGATTTTTTTTAATAAAAATCAAAAGATAGGGCGCAAGACCAATATCTTGAGGTCAGTAATTAGGGGAAGGATGTCAATAAGACGGATTACTTAAGGAGTGCTAGACGATATACTTATAGTCTTACCATTAAATAATTTTCCGTCTTCTGTGGAAAATCTGTAAATAAAGTGTGCCATTTGGCTAGCAGATACCTTTGCATTATAGCCTGGGAAAGCTTCTTCTAACATTTCAGTTTGAACTGCTCCCAAGGCCAGAGTATTAAATCTGTAAGTTGTTTCTTTAAATTCCTCCGCTAAACATTCTGTTAGGATTGTTAATGCGCCTTTACTACTACTATACACAGATAAGCCAGGGAACTTTACGCTTCCCTGAACTCCACCTACACTACTTATATTAATGACATGTGCTTCTAAAGAAAAAGAAGACAACAAATCTCTGGTTAACTTAATTATTGAAAAGACATTAATATTATATACATACTTAATGTCATCATTAGTCAACTTCCCAAAGGGCTTGTTGACTAATGCTCCAGCGTTATTTATTAAAATATCTATTTGCCCAAAATCAGAAACAGCATCAACAATTGGAGCAAATGATTCTTCACATAAATCAAATGCTAGAATAGTTGCCCCTAATTCCTCTAGTTTATTTAGTTTTTCTTTATTTCTTGAAATCGCTAATACATTATGACCTTCTGCCAAAAACAACTTGACTAACTCATATCCTATTCCTCTACTTGCTCCGGTTAAAACTACATTCATACTACAAAATTTAATCCTTCTTCAACTAAATGTTTAATTGACTTCTCATTTTTCTTTTTCAAATAATCAATAATTTCTGAAGATAGTATATCATCCTCACATATTTCTAATAATTCAATGGCACACAACCAGTCTTCTTTATAGTTAATTAGCTCAGACCATATGGAATATGTACTTTCATTGGGTAGGTCTCCATTTCTAACATCTCTAACTTTTTGATATAGTTTATGCAACTCTTTTCGTTGAGCAGAATAATTAATCTTATGCGTCTTTTCGCTAGGAACGAACGGATTATCTTTAGAGAAAATAGCTCTGTCTGCAGCTCCTGAGAAAACAGAAGTAATCTTCTGACCTATAGCCATATCATACATTCCCCATTCTGGCAAAAACAAAGCTTCCTCGTTATATGTGACTGTACATTCTTTAAATGACATGAGTATGTTTTCTCCTTTTATATTCTTAACTATATTAATGAGTTTTCCTGACACCTTAACGCCACTTGCAAATTCTATATCAACTCTTTTGGATGACTCTATTCCTAAATCACATAGTTGTTCTATACTCATTAACTCTAATGGTGTAGACTCTCCTTTAAGTAAACCAACTGGAGAACTAAATCCATCTTTGTGATAGTCTTTTCCATGACCTACAAGTTCTTTATTTTGCCAAGCCAAGGCTGTTGGGGATGATGTTGAAAGGTAAACAACTTTACCGTCTTTCTCAATTAATTTATTGAAGGTTCCTGAAACTTGAATACCAGAACTATACTCTGAGGTACAGATGTTTTGGGATTCTATTGCTTTGCTTAACCCATCAATTCCTCCTGTTCGAAGTGCCATTCCATTGGCAAACTCTTCTAGCACCTGAGTAAGGTAGGTGTAAGATGGCGTAACAAAGAGCTGTGGTTGTGGCTCAGTGATATCGAAAGCTAGATTAGCCG
Organism: Flavobacteriales bacterium; assembly: GCA_016779935.1. NCBI lineage: Bacteria > Pseudomonadati > Bacteroidota > Flavobacteriia > Flavobacteriales > Flavobacteriales bacterium. The sequence continues at coordinate 61,600 of JADHMQ010000011.1, read as the reverse complement.
CATCTAATGAATATGGTATTTTCTTGACCTCATCTTTTAGACAACTTTCACTCTCTCCTATTGAGGATAAAAGTCCAGCTCCATAAATTTTAGGGTTTGAAAGATCACCAATAAGACCATATTCAACCGTCCACCAGTGTAAATTTCTAATTCTAGCCATCTCTGAAGGCTCACCCATATTTTGTTGAATACGGGAAATCTCCACTTCTGCCTTTTCTATTTCATCTGCTTTTGTATTCGGGTCTTCTTTGATTATTGATAAATGGCGAATGGCTTCATATAATTCAAAATCCTTTGATGATGAAATAGCCTTACTACCTATTTCTCCAAACAGCCTAAGATACTCGGCATACATGGGGTCTGCAATAATTGGCGCATGACCAGCTGCTTCATGAATTATATCTGGTGCTGGCGTATATTCTATATGTTCAATTTGGCGAATATCTGCTGCTATCACTAATACTTTATAGGCTTGAAATTCCATAAATGATGATGGTGGCAAAAAGCCATCGACACAAACACAACCCCAACCTATTTTACCAAGTATATCATTCATATCCTTGATATTAGGAATTGCATCTATGGTAATACCTGTTTTTTCCAAGCCATCTAAATAAGAACTGTCAGCTACATTTTTTAGGTAAGAAATATTCTTTCTCATGACATACCTCCAAAGGGCATGGTCTAATGCAGTATAACTACTGTAATCTTGATCAACAACAAATTGTCTAAGATGGTCGGGAAGTTTAGCCACCTGCGGGTTTCCAAAGTCGTTAAATATTGTTTTCATAATAGGCTAGTTAGAGAGCCAAATTTAGTAAAACAATTGAAATTTTAACTAAAAATTAAAAGTGTTTAGCAAGAGAGTTATCAAATAAATCTTTGAATTCACTTACTTCTCCAAAAGAATGATCATCAACTCTGATTTCTCCTTTGGTTACATGGCCTATTAAAGTGTATGGCACCTGAGATTTTTTCATCACATCTAAAAAGGCATCTTCAGTTGTTTCAGCAACAGATACTACTATGCGTGATGGTGCTTCACCAAAAAGAAACGCATCTTCTCTGATTTCAGAGGAAGTAGTAATATCGAAACCTAAATTCTTTGGCATTGCACTTTCAAGAAGTGTTATGAATAATCCACCGTCTGAAACATCATGAGCTGATTCAATTAGCTTAGCTCTGATTAATTTTTTAACGGATTCTTGTAGTTCAAACTCTTTATCCAAATCAAATTCTGGCGTAGAACTTTCTTTGAAATTATGATATGATGCTAGATATTCTGAACTGCTTATGTCATTTTTTGACTCTCCAAGTAGGAATATTAAATCACTTTTTCCTTTGAAGTCAAGAGACATTACACGGTCTTTATCTTCTACTATACCTAACATTCCAATAGTCGGTGTTGGGAAAACGGGTACCTCTTTACCTTCTAATGCTGTTTGATTGTAAAAACTAACGTTTCCACCGGTAACTGGCGTCTTAAACTTCAGACAAGCCTTTGTCATTCCTTTAATGGCTCCGACAAATTGCCAATATACTTCTGGGTTATATGGGTTTCCGAAGTTTAAACAATTGGTAATTGCACTTGGCACTCCTCCTGAACACACAATGTTTCTCGCAGCTTCGGCTACTGCCATAGCACAGCCTTCTTCAGGATTCGCGTTTACCATTCTGGCGTTACAATCAACCGTCATCGCTAGGGCTTTATTAGTACCTTTAATATTTACTACTCCTGCATCTTTTGGTGAATTTGTCCCCATATTGATAGTGCCTACCATTGAGTCGTACTGTTCATAGATCCATTTTTTTGAAGCTATGTTTGGGTGTAATGCTAAATACTTAGCCACTTTCACTAAATCTTTAGGTTGCTCAATGCTATCTATACTGAAGGACTTAAATCTTTTAAAATACTCTGGCTCAGAGTATTCTCGAGTATATACTGGCGCACCGCCGCCAAGAACTAAATCATCGGCTGGAACATCGGCAACCAATTCACCATGCATATAATATTTTAATCTTCCTCCAGAGGTTACTTCTCCTATTTGCTCACAACTTAAATCCCATTTATCATATATTTTCTGAACGATATGCTCCTTGCCTTTTTCTACAACTATAAGCATACGTTCTTGGGATTCTGAAAGAAGAATTTCCCAATCTTTCATGTTTTCTTGTCGTGTTGGGACTTTATCTAAGTGAATAATCATACCATGTTCTCCGGCTGCACTCATTTCAGAGGTTGAACACGTAATTCCTGCTGCGCCCATATCTTGCATACCAACAATAGCATCTGTTTGCCCTAACTCAAGTGTTGCTTCTAGAAGTAATTTTTCTTGAAAAGGATCTCCTACCTGAACTGCTGGTAAATCATTGGCTGAATCTTCTGTAATATCTTTGGATGCAAATGCTGCTCCATGAATACCATCTTTACCAGTTCTAGAACCAACTATAAATACTGGATTCCCTACTCCAGAAGATGTTGCTGAAATCAATCCATCAGCTTTCATAATTCCTGCCGAAAAGGCATTGACTAATGGGTTTGTATTGTAGCATTCGTCAAAGAATACTTCACCGCCCACAATTGGAATACCGAAGGCATTTCCATAGTCGCCAATTCCTTTCACAACACCTTTAACGAGCCACTTTGTTCTATCAAGTTCTATATTTCCAAATCGAAGTGAATTAAGCTGAGCAATTGGACGAGCACCCATTGTGAAAATATCTCTATTAATACCTCCTACACCTGTTGCAGCACCTTGGTAAGGTTCAAGTGCTGATGGGTGGTTATGGCTTTCTATTTTAAATGCACAAGCAAGACCGTCACCAATATCAACTAGTCCGGCATTTTCCTCTCCTGCTTTTACTAGCATATGAGGCCCATCTTTTGGCAAGGTTTTCAACCAAGTAATGGAGTTCTTGTAAGAACAGTGTTCCGACCACATTACTGAAAAAATACTCATCTCAGTAAAGTTTGGTGTGCGTCCTAATATTTCCTTGATTTTGTCAAATTCTTCAGGGCGAAGACCAAGTTCGACAGCCTGTTCTAGTGTAGCTAATGTTGTGGTTGCTTGTAAAGACATATTATTCGTTTTCTAAATGGCAAAAATATAAATACCTCTAGTATAAACGAACTAAATATCGCAGCTTTTTAAAAAGTTATTAAGAAATAGTAATTACCAAATTACCTCTTCTACTCTTTCGTACCAAGAAACATAATTATCCTTGTGAAGTTTCTCAACTTCATTTCGTTTTATTTTCATTGAGGGAGTCAAAAGGTTATTCTCAATAGTCCATTCTTGATCTAGAACTATTATCTTTTTTAACCTTTCATGCGCATCAAATTTTGGATTTACAATGGATAACGTTTTGGATAGACTTGCTACAACATCTTGAGATGGTCTACTTTTTCCATATTCTGAGAGTGTAACCAAAGCAATCGGTTGCGGGATATTTTCCCCCACTACACAAACTTGCTCAATGTTTTTATTTGCAGAAAGCTTCATCTCAATAGGTGCCGGAGCCACATATTTGGCTTTGGATGTTTTGAATAAATCCTTCACCCTTCCCGTAATTTTTAAAAATCCTTTACTATCAATGTGTCCTTCATCACCAGTATATAACCAACCGTCTTTGATAGTATCTTGGGTTTGCTTTTCTTCTTTGTAGTAGCCATCCATTAAGGCAACGTGCTTTATTAAAATCTCATTTTTCTCACTTAGTTTGACTTCACAATGTGGCAGTGCTTTTCCTACAAATCCAAATTGAATGTCATCATTTAGAGTAACGTGAGAATAACAACAGTTTTCCGTCATAGCATAAGCTTCTTGAATGTTTATCCCTAGACGTTTAAACCATTTTAATGTAGAAACTGGTGTTGGTGCTGCTCCTGTAAATACATTTCTTGCTTCTTGTAAACCAAGTCCTGATTTTATCTTCTTTTTAATAAGAGATGAAACACCAGGAATAGCAAGTAAAATATTTAATTTCTTTTGAGGTAATTTTGTTAAAATACCTTGTTGGAATTTTGTCCATATTCGTGGAACACCTAAAAAGGCCGTTGGTTTAGTGTCTGATAAATTCTTTGCAAATGTATCTAAGCTTTCAGCGAAAGATACCATACCGCCTGAGTATAAACTACCCATCTCCACTAACAGACGTTCTGCGATATGACAGAGTGGTAGATAGGAGAAAAAGCGTTCTTCAGTTGCTAATCCTAGTAATGGGACTGCATTTGATGTTGCAAATGAAAAGTTGTAAAATTTATGCATCACTCCTTTTGGCATTCCAGTTGTACCAGAAGTGTATATTATAGTTGCCAAATCTTTTGGCTCTCTTATCACATTTTCTGAAATAGGCTCAACATCTTTTATTACATCTCCCCAAACCGGATATCCTTCTTCAGAGTAAAAAGGGTAAGCTATACAAGGCATATCTTTTGGAATACCTGGTCGCATACTTGCAAAATCATCTAATTTACCTACAAACACCAATTTAGTTTCACTGTGATCAAGAATTTGTTTTATACTTTCAGCCTTTAAGTTTGGATATAAGGGAACTGAAACATGACCTGCCATCATGATGGCTAAATCACTGATTATCCAATGTGCACAGTTTTTAGAAAGTATTGCAATTTTACTTTTAGGTGCTAAATCGAGAGATTGAAGATATGCTGCCATTTTTCTGACTTCTGTAGCCGATTCGGACCAAGTCCATTTGTGCCACTCGTCATTTATGGGCTGACGCATATATAATTTGTTAGGCGATTCATTCTCCCAACGGTATAGCATTTCTAAAGGTGATTGATAATCTTGCATAGGTATTTTAATTTGATTTCCCCAAATATAAAAATTTACATTACATATTTAACTAATATCTTAAAATCAGTCAATCTATCGCCTTCGATACTTCTTGAACGAATGGACGTATTATCGTAATAAAGCGTTTGTGCAACCTTAAAGTTAAGGGTTAACTGTTTGTTAAGTTTATACTTTAGAAGCCCAATAATTCTTTGTCCTTCACCATAAAACGCTGGAACAGAAAAGGAGTATAACACATCGGGTTCATAGACGTAAATTCTTGTCGAATAATTTGGAGTATCAAATAAAAGATACCTCATTGAACATGACCAATTACTTTCTAAGGGTTTATATTTTACATCATAGAAAATCAAATACCCCCAATCGTTTTCTGACATACTCCATGATGAACGACTTTTAAATGAAAAATCATTGAGTTTAAAATTTAGTTGTGCAAGAATCTTCATGGAAGACGATTCTTCAATAACATCAAGCCCTATTTCATCATTTTGATTTGTAGTTTTTGACTCCCAATTTATTCGTGCCAAAGCTTGATGCTTTTTTGATGCTTTATACTTTAGTTGAATGTTGTGGTCTTTACCTCTTAAAGGAACATCCGTATAATAACTCTTTTCAGGAAAATAATAATAATCTGAATAAGATGATAAGTTCCATTTTTTTGATAAATCAAGATTTATTGCCGAATATAATCCTCTTTCATTTCTAATAGTGGATTGCTCAGAAAAGGCGTTCGATTCCCAAGAGTAGTAATCTGAGGGATAATTTCTATATAGCAAAGCATATGATAAATTTCGTGATAGATTTATTGTCATTCCAGACAAACATGAAAACGAATGTTGTGCTAGGCTCATTTCGCCAAACAAGTACATATTTTTAATTGTAATGGAATAATCCGCTGCAACAGAAAGTGAATTTTCAAGAGTATCTTTGAGAACTTTTATAGGTTTATCCCAATCTTGATAATTAAAATAAACTGAAGAATTGAAGCGGCTTTTTTGAAAGGATAGCCGACTTCCAAATGTTTTTTGAAGAAGTTGATGTTTATTTTCTATCTCAGTTAGTGTTCTGTGCAAGCCTACATCACTTAAAGACGTTATCAACTGTGATGTTTCATCATAATTAGCATCAATTTCTTTGTAAGAAAGCCAGGAAGACCATTTCCATCTCTTATATTTTTGTTCAATTGCTAACCCTCTGTAAAAGTGACTTTCTCGAGTTGAAGTATGTGAACGAAAGGTAGGACTTCTTTTAAATGTATTCAATACATTTGCTGACTTTCCAAAGCTAAACCCCTGATAATTTAACAATCCTTGCCCCAATGAAAGTTGATAATCTCCAATAAAAAGATGTGTATTTCTTTTTTTAACATTTAAATGGAAAGAGTTAAAATCAAAGTGTTTTTCACCAGCATCTTTTTCGTTAACAAAGCCAAAATTCACATTTTTATAACTACCCTTATACCTTAAGTTATATTTGCTTTTATTTCCAATAAAGGTTCCGTCAGAAAATTCTATCTGATCCTCCAAAAAACTTTGGTAAAGAGCAATTAATTGATGGCGTAATTTTTTTACCTCAGCTGATTTTGGCTCGACACTTACACATTCAAACAATAAACTAATTGTATTTCTTTTTAAGTCATTAATCGCTTGCAATTCATACACTGAACGAAACAATGTTTTGGACTCTCTATATTTTATAATTGAGATTGCTTCTTCTTTAGTTACAAATGGCAGTTGCAATAAATCGTCAATAGAACAATCATTTTGATTAATGGGAGATTCCAAAACCTCGTATAGAAAAGAAAGTTCACTTTCGTCTACATTTTCATTTTCCAAATAAAAAGCCAATGCCTCTGGTAATTCTTGAGCGTAAACACAGTTACAAATGAGAATCATTAAAAGGATTTTTTTCATTTTCTAAAAGAATATGAAATTCCAACTTGAGGACTAAAACCCAAATAAGAATGATGAGATAGAAAAGCTTCTAAGGATATGTTTTTCAATTTATAAGCTAGTCCGAAACGATTAAAAAAAGCAGTGTTTGATACAGCTCCTTGAATAGATACTTTTTCTAAAATTGTATAATTGACATGCAGTATCACTGAAGTAGGCAAATCTGATTCTTTTCGAGCCGAAAGAAATAATGCTGCTTTTTTTGAAAGCCAATAGGCAAAGCCTATATCTAAAGAAGTAGTTTGCAATTCTGCTCTCAAAGGGTTTTTTAACTGCACTCCAAATGAAATTTTCTCACTGATTGACGACTGCATACCAATATCAGCAATGAAAGAAGATCGATTTTCAGAATGTATAGAAATTGAATTAACTCTCATTCTCATTCCAAGCTGAAAGGCTGATGAAAAGTATCGGGCAAATGAAAGTGCTATTTCATTTTCATTGTATATATAATCTCCTGAATTTATCCAGCTAGCCCCAATTACTCCAAAATTTAAAGGGCCGACCACTGCTAATTTTGAAGTTGACAATTCACTTAATCCAAAAGCATAGGTGTTGGAAACACCAAGAGCGTAATTTGAAGAGTGACTTATACCAGCACAATTATGAGACCACAATCCTTTTCCTATTACAGATTGACCTTCTATAAGAGTGGATTGTGCATATAATACGCAACTAAATACTGTAAAATACAGGCAAAGCAAGATGGCTTTCATAGCTAAAATAATGAAAGCCTAAGGTATTAAATATTTCAGAGATTATGAACTCTATTATCATTAACAAGACTGCTCTCTTTGGTACTATCGCCCTCCTCTTTTAATTGTAACATTTCAATTTTCACCTGTAGATATTGTAACGTCTCTAGCATCTGGGCAAACACAGCTAAATGAGTATCGGTTATTTGAGAGAAAAAACAACAAGAACCATTGCATTTAAACACTATTTTTTCTCTTTTTTTGTTTGACTCAATTTTGTGTGAAAGACTACCATCATTATCCACTAATTCAACCTTATTATTACCACTTAGATCGACAAAATGTATATCATTGTCAATTCTTATGACTTCAAATTTTTCATCAAGATTAAGCAGCACTAAAATACTTTCTACTGTGTCCCTTCTTGCCAGTTGTAAAGAAAAGGCAGAATAGTTATCATTAAAAAATTCATGCGATTCAATAACTTTAATACCATCATATCTTTAAGTATTTTATATTTTTCACATAATTACGCAAATAAGCTTTCACCCTAAAAAATTAGAAAGTTATCATATTCATAAGCTGACTTATCAAAAAATATTTTTGAATTAGTCAAAAAAAAGCCTCTGCTGTATTAGCAGAGGCTTTGTAAAAATTATATAAAGTTGAAATCGACTACTGAACTCTAAATTCAAACTTTTCGCTTGCTAAATCTTGGTTAGCTTTTACAATTTTTTGTTTCATGTTCATTTTGAACTCTACCATTCTAGCATGAAGCTCTTCATCTGAAGTAGATAAGATTTGTCCTGCTAAAATCCCAGCATTGTAAGCTGCATCTAGTCCAACTGTTGCAACTGGAATTCCAGGAGGCATTTGAAGGATTGAGAGGATGCTATCCCATCCGTCAATAGAAATAGATGAACGGCAGGGAACACCAATTACTGGAACTGTAGCAAAAGCAGCAACAACACCTGGCAAGTGAGCAGCACCACCAGCGCCAGCAATAATTACCTTAATGCCATTGGCATGTGCATTTGAGGCAAATTCTTCTACTTTTTCGGGAACACGGTGTGCCGACAAAGCGTTTATTTCAAATGGGATTTTCATTGAATTAAGGAAGTCTGCTGCTTTTCGCATAACTGGCATATCAGATGTACTCCCCATAATGATACTTACTACTGCTTTCATAATTTGTGTTGTTATAATTTAATGCTGCGAATTTAAAAAAGTTGTTAAAATAAAATCCTAGTTTTATTGTAAATTCGCAGACTAATTGTATAAATAGTGCAAATACTCGATAAAACCTTCGAACCATTCCTTGAACAAGAAGACATTCAAAATATTGTTAGTCAAGTAGCAAAGGAAATGGATATTCTCAAAAATGAGAATCCACTTTTTATAATTGTTTTGAAAGGTTCTTTTCTATTTGCTTCCGATTTACTTAAAGCACTTTCTTTTGATTCTGAAATAACATTTATGCAAATCAAATCCTATGAAGGCACTCAGAGTTCAGGAGAGATTAAAGATATAATGGGTGTGCCAATGAATTTGAAAGATAGAACAATTGTTATAATCGAAGATATTGTAGATACTGGCAATACATTGGAATATTTGTACAATCGATTATCCAAAGAAAATCCTAGTAAAATTCACATCGCTAGTCTATTACTAAAACCTGATGTGTATTCTAAAGAAATACCAATTGACTTTGTAGGAAAAGAAATTCCTAACCATTTTGTTGTTGGATATGGATTGGATTATGAAGAATTAGGACGAACTTTAACACAAATTTACAAACTCAAAAATTCTTAACTATGTTAAATATTGTCTTGTTTGGACCTCCTGGTGCAGGAAAAGGAACACAATCCCAATTACTGATTGATAAGTATTCGCTTATCCACCTTTCGACAGGAGACATTCTAAGAGGTGAAATTGCAAAAGGAAGTGAACTCGGTTTACAAGCCAAAAGCATTATGGACAGAGGCGATTTAGTGCCTGACGACGTTGTCATTAAAATGATTCAGTCAATCTTAGAAGATAATTTAGAAGCAACAGGCTTTATTTTCGATGGTTTCCCTAGAACTACAGCTCAGGCAGAATCTCTTGATAATATGCTATCTGATTTAAACACCTCTATTACAACAATATTATCTCTTGATGTCGATGATGATGAACTCACCAAGCGTTTATTGGAAAGAGGAAAAAGTAGTGGGCGTGCTGATGATGCAAATGAATCTATCATCAGAAATCGAATCAACGAATACAACAACAAAACAGCTCCACTAAAAGAATACTACAACAATCAACTCAAATTACAATCTATTGAAGGTGTAGGTACAATCGAAGAAATCAATTCTAAGTTGTGTATAGCTATTGATAATTTATAATGAAAGTAAAAAACTCCAACTTTGTTGACTATGTTAAAATCTTTTGCCGTTCTGGTAAAGGAGGGGCTGGCTCAACTCACTTTCTTAGAGATAGGACTACAGCTAAAGGAGGTCCTGACGGAGGTGATGGAGGTCGTGGTGGACATATTATCATTCAGGGAAATGACCAAATGTGGACATTGCTACACTTGAAATACCAAAAACATCTTTTCGCTGAACATGGAGGTTCAGGAAGCGGAAATAATCGAATTGGAAAAGATGGACAAAGTAAATTACTTCAAGTCCCTCTTGGGACAGTTGCCAAACATGCTGAAACTGGTGAAGTATTATTCGAAATTACAGAACATAATGAAGAAAGAATACTCCTTGAGGGCGGAAAAGGCGGAAAAGGAAATGTACATTTTAAATCATCAACAAACCAAACGCCACGTTATGCTCAACCAGGCATTGACTCACTAGAAGATTGGTTTATTCTAGAACTTAAAGTTTTAGCAGATGTTGGACTTGTAGGTTTTCCGAATGCTGGAAAATCCACTCTGCTATCTGTAATTTCTGCTGCAAAACCTGAAATTGCTAATTATCCATTTACCACTTTAGTGCCAAATCTTGGAATAGTTTCTTATCGAGATGATCGCTCATTTATAATGGCAGATATCCCTGGAATAATTGAAGGTGCTGCTGAAGGAAAGGGCTTGGGCTTACGCTTTTTAAGACATATTGAACGTAATTCAACTTTACTGTTTTTAGTGCCCGCTGATAGCAATGATATTGCTAAAGATTACCACATCTTACTAGGTGAACTTGAAAAATATAATCCTGAATTACTAGATAAAGACAAAATCCTTGCCATAAGTAAATCTGATATGCTTGATGATGAACTTAAAGAAGAAATATCTAATGAACTACCGAAAGACATTGAAAGTATTTTTATTTCTTCAGTAGCCCAGCAAGGACTAGTAGAACTCAAAGATTTAATTTGGAAAAAATTAACTTCCTAAATGGATTGGCTTCTTGAACTTGACAAAGATTGGTTTTATCTGATTAATCAATCGGGTAGAGAAAGCTGGGACGCTTTCATGCTCTTTACAACGCATAAACTCTCTTGGATACCACTCTACTTACTTTTAGTACTACTAATTATTAGAGAAAAAAAGAGAGAAAGCATCTGGATTTTTGCAGCTATTGGCTTTGTTATTCTTCTTTGTGACATGGGAAGCGTACACCTTTTTAAAAATAATTTCGAACGATTACGTCCATGCTACGCATTAGAAAATGTTCGCTTAGTAACTGAAGGCTGTGGTGGTAAATTTGGTTTTATTTCCTCACACGCTTCCAATGTCTTTGGACTGGCAATAATAATTGGAAAACTCTTAGAAAAGAAAAGCCTATTTCTACTTCTCTTTTTTTGGGCAGTATTAGTCTCCTATAGTAGAGTATATGTAGGCGTTCACTACCCTATTGATATAATTGGTGGAATGCTATGGGGAACTTTTGTAGCTTTGTTAACCGTTAAGTTACATACTTATCTAACAAAAAAATGAAGCAATTTAATCTAGTTTGGTTTGTTTGGCTTGTTTTAGTCATATGTTGGAATTACATCTGGGAATCTGTTCCGCCAATTGCAGATGTTATTGTTGCTGTCATTCTTTCTATTTTTGCATATCAAATTAATCTAAAATTAAAACAGTGAAGAAAATCTTAATCATAGCTTTAATACTTTCAAGTGGAATTACACAAGCACAAGAAAAGCCTAAACTCGTTGTTGGAATTGTAGTAGACCAAATGCGTTATGATTACATCTACCGATTTTGGAATCAGTTTCAAGATGATGGTTTCAAAAAACTTGTCAATGAAGGTTATTTTTTAAGAAACACACATTACAACTATACCCCTACTTATACAGGACCTGGACATGCAAGTATATTCACAGGTACTACTCCGTCTGTTCACGGTATCATAGGAAACAACTGGTATAATAAAGCGGATGGACTTTCAGTCTACTGTGCTGGAGATGGTAATTCTACCACTGTTTGCGATTGTGAAAACCATATTGATGTGGAATCAGCAGCTGGTAAGATGTCACCTCACCGAATGTTGACTACTACATTTGGTGATGAGCTAAAATTGTTTAGTCCTGAATCCAAAGTTTTTGGTATTTCAATAAAAGATAGAGGAGCTATTTTACCTGCTGGGCATATGGCCAATGGTGCCTTTTGGATGGGTAAAAGTGGAGAGTGGATTTCAAGTTCTTACTACTATGAACAACTTCCCGAATGGTTGTTGCAATTTCAACAAGACAAACCTGCTACAAGCTATTTCAAAGGAGCATGGAAAGGTAAAGGCTTTGGCTACCCCATGGACAGTTTGCTGGCAAGCAGAGGGCCTTCATCTGTAAAAAGCACTCCTCAAGGCAATACTTACCTCAAAGATTTAGCTATTGAGTTGATGAAAAGTGAAGAATTAGGAAAAGATAATATAACGGATGTATTGTCTGTTAGTTTTTCATCAACAGACTACATAGGTCATCAGTTTGGGCCGCATGCTCAAGAATTAGTTGACACCTACATTAAACTTGATAAAGATATTGCAGAAATTATCCAATATATCAACTCAACTGTTGGTAAAGAAAATGCGCTTGTATTTTTAACTTCAGATCATGGTGTAGTAAGTGTTCCAAATGAATTAAAGAAAAGAAAAATACCAGCCGGTTACTTTAATGCTTCTGATTTAACCACCCAATTAAACGCTCATCTTTCTAAACGATTTGGCGAAGAAAATTGGGTGCTGAAATATTCTAATCAACAGTTTTTCCTAAATCGAAAATTGATTGAAGAAAGTAAATTAAGCCATTATGAAGTACAGCAAGTTGCTGCCGACTTTTTACTTAATGTTGATGGCGTTCAGTACACTTACACTGCTCATCAGCTTCACAATAACGAATACCAAAATAGTTTTCATTCCTTTATACAAAAAGGCTTTAATCAAAAACGTTCTGGGGATGTAGTTATAGCCTTAAATTCAGGGTGGATTGAATGGAACTCTCCAACGGGTACCACACACGGCTCATGTTTTAGTTATGACACGCACGTACCCTTATTATTCTGGGGTAAAAGCATTAAACATGGCCTTTCTGACGAATACATTTCAATTAGCGATATAGCGCCTACAATTAGCACATTACTTGGCATTTCTTTTCCAAATGGCTGTACTGGAAACCCAATCCGAAATATTACTGAATGAGAATAGTCAAAAGTCAAAACTATTCAATATATGTTGGGAATACTGTTCTCAAGGAAATAGATGTGTCAACATATTCAAAAATTGCCATTCTTGTTGACGAAAACACAAAGGAATCCTGTTTAGATATATTCTTAAATGAAACGAATATCTCTTACGATGTTTTAATCTGTATTTCATCTGGGGAAACACATAAAACTATCAATACTTGCCAACTAATTTGGGATGAATTAAGCCAACATCAATTTGACAGAAAGTCTCTATTCATAAACCTCGGAGGTGGAGTGATTGGCGACATGGGTGGCTTTGCAGCTTCATGCTACAAAAGGGGTATCGATTTTATTCAGATACCCACTACCCTTTTGGCTATGGTGGATGCATCAATTGGCGGAAAACTTGGAATAGATTTTTCTAACTTAAAAAATCAAATTGGCTTGTTTAAAAATCCAAAGAGTGTTTACATCTTTCCATCTTTCCTAAATACTTTAGATAAAGAACAACTATACTCTGGCTATGCAGAAGTAATAAAACATGCTTTAATTTACGACGCTGAAATGTGGAAAACTCTTAGCGCATCATCCGTTGAACAGTTAAATTGGGAAGAGCTTATTGAAAGAAGCGTCAAGATTAAAAATGAAATAGTAAAAGCTGACCCAACAGAAAAGGGAGTTAGGAAAATTTTGAATTTTGGCCATAACATAGGACACGCTATTGAAAGCTATTATTTATCTATTGGAAAAGAGGTGTTGCATGGTCAAGCTGTAGCAACTGGAATGTTATTGGAAAGTAAACTATCAAGCCTTTCTATTGAGGAGAAAACCGAGATACATAACTTCTTACACACTACTTTTAAAATAATTGACTTACCTAATTTTGAAAGTGTTTTTCCTTTTTTAAAAAATGACAAGAAAAATGAGAGTAACGAATTTAAGTTTTCATTGCTTTCAAAAATCGGGAAATGCGACTATAATTGCACCGTAGATCTTTCAAAAATTAAAGCTCAGTTTTAACTGATGGACTACCATATTTCACATAAAACAAAAACAATTAATGCTGAAGTAAATCTACCTACATCCAAGAGTATAAGCAACAGAGCCTTAATAATTCAAGCATTAACTTCTGGTTCATTTCAAATTCACAAACTATCCACTTCAAAAGATACTCAACTTTTATCGACTGCTCTAAAGACTAAATCGAATACCATTGATGTTGGTGATAGTGGTACTGCTTTTCGTTTCCTAACTGCATTATTGGCGTGCAAAGAGGGTGAATTTACCCTAACTGGAAGTAAACGAATGAAAGAACGCCCTATCAAAGAATTGGTCAGTGCTTTGAAAAAACTTGGTGCAGATATTAAATACATTGAAAAAGAAGGCTATCCTCCTTTACAAATTAGTGGAAAACAAATTGAGGGTGGCGGTATTTCTGTAGATGCAAGCATCAGTAGTCAATTTGTTTCTGCATTATTATTAATAGCTGCCTCTTTGAAAAAAGGCTTAACTATTTCACTAGAAGGAGATATTCTTTCCACTCCATACATCAAAATGACATTAGAAATATTGTCCTATTTTGGCATTGAAAGCAAATGGATTGGAAATACAATTAGTGTCAAAAATCAGCCATACAAAGCTAAAGATATTACAATAGAAGGCGACTGGAGTGCTGTAGCTTTTCTGCTAGAAATTATGTCATTGGCACAAAGTGGAACTCTCAAAATTAATGGCTTATTTGAAAATAGTTGGCAAGGCGATTCTAAGGTTTTAGAAATATATAAGAATTTAGGGGTAGAAGGTAAATTTCAATACTCTTCATTACACCTTTCAAAGAAGGAAATAGTAAACTCAACATCTCTAGATATAAATTTAATTGATTATCCTGACTTAGCTCAAGCCTACTGTTGTTCTCTTGCTGGTCTTGGTAAAACGGCTACTATTAAGGGCCTTCAAAATTTGAAGTATAAAGAAAGTCATCGCCTTTCAGCCTTAAAATGTGAACTTGAAAAATTTCAACAAAAATCAAACTATACTGACACTGATTTTATACTCAGAGATTCGACACTGACTTCACCTAAGCAAAACCTAGAAACACATAATGATCACCGTATGGCAATGTGTTTAGCCCCTTTAGGAATGCTATTCGATATAAAAATAAATGATGTTGAAGTGGTGAGCAAATCATACCCCACATTTTGGGAGGACTTAAAAAAAATGGGATTTACAGTATCTGCTCTAACTCGCTAAGACATTGAATTTCGTATGTAATATTATCATCTGAATGAGGGATAGAGTTTGGATTAAAATAAATCTGGTCCATTCCAACCTCTCTAGAAGCATGAATATCTGCAAACAAATCATCTCCTATCATTAAACAATCAGATGGTCTTGAAAATGTTTTTTTAAAAGAATAACTAAATATTTCCTTATTGGGCTTTTTGAAGCCAACTTGCTCAGAGGTTATGATTTGATTGAAGTATTCTAACAGATTGTTATTTTTTAATTTTTTGAACTGAACTTCCTCAAAACCATTGGTAATAATATGCAGTTCATACCTGCTTTTTAAAAACGTCAATGTTGAATGTACAAATGGAAAAAGATGTGTTTTCATTGGACAAAGCTCAACATAGTCTAAACCAAACCGAGTAGATAAATCATCATCAAAAACATTATACTCTGCTAACGTTACTCTGAACCGTTCATCTCGAAGTTTTTCCTTTTCTATCTTATTTTGACGATATAAGTCCCAAAGTTTTTCATTGTTAGTTTTGTATTTAGAAATGAATTCATCAACGCTAATAATTCCCCTTCCCAAAAGATTATACTTGAAAAATAAATCGCTGAGAACCTCATTAGAATTTTTCTCAAAATCCCATAAAGTACGGTCTAAATCAAAAAATAAATGCTTGTACATTATATATTCCAAGCTAGGGTTAAAATGAAAGACCAAACCAGAACAGATGCAATAAGAATAGGTAAGGTCTTTTTCTTATTAGGAAAAAAGTGAAGAGCTAAAAATGTTCCTAAAGGAATTGAAAATACTATTGGTGTTAAGAATGCTATACCAAATAATCCGTATTTTTTCGCTGTCTTAATAGCTAATGCATTTTTAAATCCTCTTTTTTTATGTGCCTTAGGATTGTAAGGGAAAAATTTGTGATATATTTTCAGAATTACCTTGCGAAACTGAGCAAAAAACAAAACGCCTAAAATACCTCCTAAACAAGTAATTAGAAAAGTTTCCCAAAAGCCAAAATCAAAAGTAAAGGCCAATGGAATTGCCAGAAAAAACTTGACAAAACTCATAAAGAAAACAGAAAATAATTCGAGAATATGCATTTTATAGCCCTAATAATATAATATAACGCAAAACTCACGAAAATATTACTAATAGCAATAAAAATTGACATATTCTTTTACAAAATGACTTATAAAATCTTACATAAAAGTATATAATTAGTTAAACAAAAACCATAACTTCGTAAAAACTTAAAAGCTAATGATAATAAAGTATATATTACTTCTTCTTCTATTTGGTTTATATTTTAAACCTATTTATTCTCAAAATGACACTCATCAACTTAATTTAAATTCAAAAAACATTGCTGTTGATGGCTATGATTTAGTTTCTTATTTTGAAGAAAATCGAGCAGTACCAGGAAAGAAAAATTTCAAGTTTACTTTCAAGGGTGCTAACTACTATTTTTCTTCTGAAAAACACCTTAATACCTTTAAAAAATCACCACAAAATTATTTGCCAAGTTTTGGAGGTTGGTGTGCTTATGCAATGGAAAAAAACTGGAGAGAAAGTTAAGATTGACCCTAAAAGCTTTATCATAAATGGTAATGAATTGTATTTATTCTATGATTCAATATTTAATGATACTAAAAACAAATGGAACGTTAACCCAAAGAGTTTAGAGCAAAAAGCCAAAATAAATTGGAAAAAAATATCTAAATGAAACTTACAAACTTCTTCTTAAAGCTAATCGTTGCGATAATATTTATTCAATCATTATTCTTTAAATTTTCTGGACACCCACAGGCCATACACATATTTTCAACATTGAATATGGAACCTTTTGGAAGAGTAGGCATAGGGTGTATTGAACTAATATGTGCTCTACTATTTTTTATTCCAAGGTTTTCTTTTCTAGCTACTATTGGAAGTTTAGTATTAATGCTTGGAGCAGTATTTTTTCATTTAACAACTGATTTAGGAATTGTGGTGAATTGGAATGGAGAGTCAGATTATGGTAAGCTTTTTAGCATGGCTGTAATAGTCATCATTCTTTGCATTATACTTATTTATTTAAATCTCAAAAGTCATCTATCAACTAATCCCAAGGTTAACAAAAATTAACAAAATGAAAATAATAATAATAATATTAACCACACTTCTTATGACTGGAATATGTTACGGTCAAAATCAAATTTTTGTTAGTACTACAGGAAGCAATAGTACAGGTGATGGAAGTATTACTAATCCATATGGCACTATAAAATATGCTGGAGACCAAGCCATGCCTGGTGATACGATTTTAGTAAGAGCTGGAACCTATCAAAACTCTGACTTTGGTGATAATGACATTTGGACAGGAGAACCGGTAGCTAGATTATCAAACATAAACGGAACAATAGGTAATTATATAACTTTTACCCCATATGAGAACGAACAAGTTTTTATTGAATTTGATGGTATCTACGGTTTTTTAATTCAGAACTCTTCATATATAAAAATACAAGATTTTATTTTTGATGGTATCGCTGATAGTATAACTCAACAACAAGCAGAAGATGCTTGGGGGTTATATAAAGATACAAATGGCGTTATCCATGACTTAGAAGCTGAAATGGGCATTGATATAACAGACCCATATATTATAGGGACATCTATAAATCAGCCATCTAGTTCAAATAATACAATTGAAAAGCCTATTGAGTATAACGGTAGAGCTTTGGTTGCCAACAAATCTCATCACATAGAATTTATTGGAAATATAATTAAAAATGTACCCTCTGCTGCCATAAGAGCACAGCAATCTGATTATATTACCATTTCTAAAAACAAAGTTTATAATAATACTTTTTGGACTACTCAAGGCGTAGGTGCTATTACTATAAGTGAAGCAACTGTAAGGCCATCAGGAGATACCTTTACTGGAACCAAAATCATTATTGCTGAAAATGAAGTTTACCAAAATGGAAATAGACTTATTTCTTGGAATCCAACAAAAACATTTGTCCATTTAGAAATAGATGAAGGAACTGGAATATTTCTTACACGGAATAAGGACACCTACACACATGGAGAAATCCTAATAGCAAATAATTTATCTTATAAAAATGGGGCTAGCGGAATAGTTTGTCATCATACTAATGATGTAACCATAGAACACAATACCGTTTTTTATAATGCCACAACTAAGCATGGAAACCCAGGTGGAATTGGAGTAAATGTATCTGATAATGTAAAAATATTGAGTAATATTTCCTATTCAAAATCTAATAAATGGGCTTTGGGGATATTGGCAGAACCTGTTACTAACCTTGTTCTAGATTCTAACATTGTATTTAATAACTCTGGAAGCATAAACGTTATAAGAAGCACTTCATCTAATCCTTTAACAAATGGTTGGAATGAAGTAAATCCATTATTTGTTGACGAAAATAATTATGATTTTTCACTCAGCAATTCTTCAACTGCTGTTGACAATGCTTCAATACAAAGTGGACAAACAACTGACTTTTTTGGAAATAGCAGGGACGCAAATCCAGATATAGGGGCAATTGAACACATCTCAACATTAGGTATAGATGACCTGCTTATTTCTTCGATTTCAATTTACCCGAACCCAGTAAAGAACATACTTAAGGTTGAAGGGCTAACTTTTATGAAATCGGAAATAAAAATTGTCAATACTATAGGTCAAGAATTCCAAAACTTTAATGTGATAGGAAACCAATCTATTGACCTATCTGATTTACCAAGTGGATTGTATATAATTAAGATAAAAACTTTTGCTAACAAAGTGTATAAGCAATAGCACCTTTTAGGATACAACTGCTCATACACAAAGTGAAAAAAAACACGTGATTCTAAGACTTAAAAGGATTTTCAAATTTGAATTTTGGCCTATGTGGATTTTTTATATCCCAGTGGCTTTATACGGGCTAATACTATCCTTGAAAGCTCGTTCTATTACGTTCTTCACTACTGTAAACCCTAGCATGAGGTATAGTGGTGGATTAGAATATTCAAAAATGGATTATTACCGTTTTTTACCAGAAGAAATAATACCAAAAACCTTACTTATAAATAAGAAAATTGAAAATTATAAACTTCAAAACTTAATAATTCAAAATAAATTTCAATTTCCATTAATTATTAAGCCTGATAAAGGTCAAAGAGGAAAAGAGGTGAAAAAGGTAAACTCAATGAATGAACTAATAGATTTTTTAGTTCAGGCATCAAGAGATGATTTTTTGTTACAAGAATACATTAATCTACCTATAGAGCTTGGCATATTTTTTATCAAAACACCTGACGGAAAAGAAGAAAAAATAACATCAATCACAAAAAAGAAATTTCTAAGTATTAAAGGGGATGGTAAATCAACATTAAGAAAAATAATTTCAAAAAATATTAGAGCAATAGGTCAAAAAAGAAAACTAAAAAAGGAATTACAATCTGAATGGAATAGTATTGTACCAAAAGACAAGGAAGTGTTATTAGAACCTATTGGTAACCATAATAGAGGTACTGAATTTATAAATGCAAATAGCCTAATAAGTCCAGAGTTAGTAGATGTAATCTCGTGGTTAGTATCGCATATTCCAGACTTCTACTATGGCAGAATTGACTTAAAAACAAAAAGTATCGACGCTTTACTTAATAAAGACCTAAAAGTCTTAGAAGTGAATGGAGTAAATTCTGAGCCGTCTCATATTTATGACACAAAAACTAATATTAAAGATGCATACAAAGACCTCTTTTGGCATATGGATATGATGTTCAAAATCAGTCAACAAAACAGAGAATTAAAAGGGTTAAAAACAGCTTCCTTTAAAGAAATATTAATAGATATTTATCGACTTTATAGCTATTAACTTATGATAAACAAAATTTGCAAGGAGAATCTAAATTCAATTTCAGTTCTTTTAAAGAAAATTACTAATAAAGATTATAGCACTCCTATAAAACACTTGAATAATTCAACTATCGGTCAACACAGCCGACACATAATTGAATTCTATTTTTGCTACTTGAAAGGCATCGAAGATAATCACATCAACTTCGATTCTAGGGAACGTTCAATGAAACTGGAATCAAACAAAACATTTTGTATTGAAACAATAAATTCAATCGTTGAAAAACTTTCAACAAAAACAAACAATCAGAGTGCAATTATTTTTGAATACAATTACACCTTTGAAGACAATCAGTCTGCTGAAATGGTAAGTAATACCTTAAGAGAATTACTATTTTGCTTAGACCACAGCATTCATCATCAGGCCCTAATCAAAGTTGCATTAATAGAATTAGGTAAAGAAAAGTTAATAGATGATAAATTTGGAATGGCATACTCAACAATAAGAAATAATGTGTACAGTTAGTTACATCCCACGAAATAATGACTTTATACTTACATCAAGCAGAGATGAGAGTGTAAATAGACCAACCTCAACACCTAAAAAGAGGATGTTGAATAAAGAGAGTCTGATTTTCCCTAAGGATAGTAAATCTGGAGGAACTTGGATTGCTAGTTCAAAAAGCCGTATACTTTGTTTATTAAACGGAAAGATTAACAAAACAGTTAATGCTCTTACCAAAATTAGTAGAGGTCAAATTTTACTTGATAATTTTAAGTTTTTGAATACAAAAGATTTCCTCAAACAAATTCCTTTAAAATATGTTGAGCCTTTTATTCTATTACAAGTCGATTTTGAAAAAAACACACATATCCAAGAGTTCAATTGGAATGGCGAAAAATTAACTGTAAGATCTTTAGATAATACAATTCCTCATCTTTGGACATCAACTTCTTTGTACAGTAATGAAGTAAAACAGAAAAGGCATGATTTACTATTGGATTGGGAAACAAAAAACCAAGGGAATAATCCAATTGATTTTCATCTAGACCTAAAGGAAAATAACTCGGAACTCTTTGAAATTAAAAAGAAAAAAAGCGACATTCTTACAACTAGTATAACAAGTGTAGAAATAAAGGATAAAAAAGTATCATTCCTCTATTCTGATTTCATCTCCAATAAAAGCACAATACTTAAACTCTAGTTAAAACGAAAAAATCTATCTAAAAAATTAAACTTTACAGTATAGTAGTTGGTAAGTTCTGCACCAAAGCCCTTATTTCTTTGTGCTATACCAGGAATATTAGAACCCTCAAAATCAAAAATGTATCCTTTGAACTTTTCTAGAGAAAAGATATAATCTAAAAGAAAAAAGTATGCAGATGCTTTTTTACCTTTAGCGTCAGTACATGAAGTGAGTAAGGTTAAACGCTTACCGTCTTTCAACAAAAAAATAGAACTGACATTTTCACCTCCTAAAGATGCAGAAAACATTACGCCCCTAGATTTTTTAATAGCATTTTCAATGATGATAAACTCCATCATTAATTGTTCTTTAGTCATGAAGTCTTTAGCCTCATGAGATTTTCTTAAAAGATAATCGCTGGGGCTTTCTGCCTTGCTCGAAATTTCAACCGTGTACTTTTCAGCTTTACTAACATTTTTTAAATGACTTTTAGAGTACCCCCGCTTTAAAAGGTGATAATCATGAATATACAACTCATAATTGGCATTCTTTATGTAATTGAATCTAGGCTTACCATTGTGGGTATTTAAGTTCATGTTGACAAATAAAAATGACTTTGGAATTGATTTTAAAAAATCATCGACAATAATACTATCAGATTGATGAAATACACCAAGTTGTTGACAGAACAGAGGTTGAGCAATATATTTTAGCCCCCATTTTTTATTCCAAGGCAATGGCATCACGGCCTCATAATCGTTTAAAATTAAAGCGTCCCAATTTTTACATACTAAATCAAGATACCAACTAGAAGCATAAATATTTCTATTCACGGCATTGCTAATGCAAGCATCCCATTTCTGGAAATCAATGTCTTTATAATGTATATACTTTATCAATTATAAATATGTTCAAGCATGTTTTCATAGAGCTTGCTCCAACCCTTCCACTCTTTGTATTCAGACCAAGTCTCATTGTGCCACAAAGAAATGAAATGTCCATCAACTAATTTAACATCATCAATAATCTTTTTAATCATTGGAAGAGAATTCTCTGCTGATGTTCTCAAATAGTATTTAAAGGTCGCGTCCATTACAGCAAAAGGGTGAACTTTTAAATGTGTTTTTGTTTCCATTTCCAAGTCATAAAAGTAAAAAGGGGTGCAAATACTAGCTCTAAAACCTGGCAAAGAGGCGTAACCCATAGTGTAGTCGTCTTTTACCGACAATTCAATTAGGTTCCTGTATGTTTTTGGCAAATCTAATTTAAGAAAATGTTGCCTTGAAAGCTCGACCTCTTTTTTAATAATATTTTCTAAACGTTTTTTTTCCTCAGCAAATGTTTCAAAGGACGCATTTGAGGCAAAAGAAGGATGTATCCCCAGATTTGCATGGTCGGACAAATGTTTTATGAGCAATTGAAATTTACGACTATGAACTGAACAGTTTTTATCGTTGAAACCATAATCTGCCAATAAAATAAAATAAACGACATCTACATTATAGCGTTTATTTAATGCTAACTGAAGTTCAAATGTATCATACGGGTCTTTCTCATTACCTAATAAAACATTCTTTCTTTTTTTTATCAATTCTATATCCATTTCAAAAGCTGATTTGATAAAGGAAGCTGTTGTTCTCACAAATCCTTTCTCTAAAAAGCAATAGGCATTATCAATATCAATAGTGGATTGATAGCTGAATTTTTTGACAGGAAAAACTAATAATGGAAAATGGTCTTGAAAAACTTTTTTACATTCTTTTAGCCATAGATTTACTAATGGTCTATCTAAAAAGTTATGTTTATAAGCTAAACTTTCTTTAGCTGTAAAACGGTTGTAATGGTCTTTGATGTGAGGTAAATATTCTTCATAACGAGACACAAGAAAAAAGGTGGCAGAAAAAACATCAAAAGGAATATTTTCATCAGAATTTTGATAAAAAACAGGCAAGTTATTCCACTGATTAAAGTTAATTTCTTGCACCGATACTCCTTCCTCCTCTAATAAACCATAACGTTTTACAAAAAACTCATCCTCTATTTTTTTGCTTGAATAGTTGATTTTATTGCCATCGTACTCCTTGAAAAATTCAACATCATCGGTTAACTTGTATTCAATGTCCCAAATAGTGTCAAAAATTAAATTAAACGTATATTCTGTTCTACTTGTTATTTTAGGTGTATAAATTAGCATCTAGAGCATTTGTTCGTCTGCAAAGCTAAAATACGTGTTTTGACCAATAATAATATGGTCAATAATGTTAATTTCTAACAATTTACCCCCATCTTTAAGTTTTGTAGTGAGTGCTATATCACTTTTACTAGGGGAGACATTACCAGAAGGGTGGTTGTGAAATAATATTATTCCTGAGGCTTTTTCTTGCAAAGCAGAGCTAAATATAAGTTTTGGATCAACTACTGTAGCACTTATTCCGCCTTTACTAATATTTTTGGATTCAATAATTTTATTTGCTCTATTCAAAAGTAATATCCAAAACTGCTCATGGTCAAGACCTTCAAAGTCATAACGCATTTGATTATAGGCATCAATACTAGAATTTATTGAAGGCTTTTCAGTTGAATTTTCCATTGCTTTCCTCTTTGCAAGTTCGAGTGCAGCTATTATAGTAACGGCTTTTGCTTGACCAATTCCATTAAACTGCATCAATTCTTTAAGTGACATTTTGGAAAGTAGGTTTAACTTACCATTGCAATTGCTCATAATTTTCTTAGACAGCTCTACAGCAGATTCTTTTTTATTTCCTGAGCCTATTAAAATAGCTAACAATTCTGCGTGACTTAGTGTTCTAGAGCCTTTTAACACTAATTTTTCTCTTGGCTTATCATCTTCTGACCAAGATTTTATACTAAGTTTTTCATGATTCATGATTAAAATATAAAAAAAAAGCTCCTCATTAATGAGAAGCCTTTATAAATACTAAGAGCTTGTTTTTACAAACTATTAACGTGCTTTGCTAACTTAGACTTCAAGTTAGCCGCTTTATTTTTGTGTATAATATTTTTCTTAGTGAGTTTATCTAACATAGACTCAAGAGAAGGTAGTAACTTTAAAGCCTCTTTCTTATCAGTAACTGATCTAAGATTCTTAACTGCATTTCTAGCAGTTTTGTGATAATAACTGTTAGCAGCATTTTTTCTAGCAGTTTGTCTTATTCTCTTTTTTGCTGACTTGTGATTAGCCATATTTATCGTTTTTTATTCATTAAAAATCAGGAGGGCAAATGTATTAATTTATTTGCTAATAATTATTTTTTTGTGCAAAAAAGAATGATTGCATGTTATTTAATCTTTTTTGCTCTTATCATTTCTCTTTTACCAGGAGGTCCGGCTAAGGTCTCAACAACAAACCCTAATCGTTTCAAAATTCTTTTTACTTCACCTTTAGCACAGTAGGTAACAAGAATACTTTCAGGCTTCATAATAGCAGAAATTTTACAGAATATTTTTTCAATCCATAAGTCAGGCTGTACTCTAGGCCCAAAAGCATCGTAATAAATCAAATCAACCTTTTCATCAAGATGTAGATTTTGGATATCACCACTAATTTTAAAGAACTCAAAAGTAGGTGAAATAGTTGTTAAGACATTCCATTCAGAAGAATGAAGATTTGAAAAAATAGACTTTTCTTCACCAGCATTAAGTTGTTCAGGGTAATCTAAAGACTCAGTAAGGTTTATTGATAAAGGATTTTTTTCAATAGTATAATAACGCACATTTTGTAATGACTTATTAGACTCTAGAAAGGTCATAAAGGCATTTAAGCCTGTTCCAAAACCCATTTCAAAAATGGTAATATTCTCTTGATTGCATTCTCTAAGCCCATTTTTAATAAAAACATGTTTGGCTTCATTTATAGCTCCATGAATTGAGTGGTATTGCACATTTAGCTCTTGCATGTGTAAGGTCTTACTACCGTCCTTTGTAAATATCACTTTTAGTCCATTCATTCGACAAATTAACTATATTTTCTTAGATTTGCAGTCCAAAATTCAAACCCGACTGTATTATGGCTAAAAAGACTTTGACTAACAAGAATTCAATAAAATTTTTGGAGGAATACCTTAATAATGCCTCTCCTACAGGTTTTGAGAGTGAAGGACAGAAATTATGGTTAGAATATATCAAACCATATGTTGAGGATTACTTTGTTGACACCTACGGTACTGTTGTTGGTGTCATAAATCCAGAAGCTAAGTACAAGGTTGTTATCGAAGCACATGCCGACGAGATATCTTGGTTTGTTCATTATATAACTAAAGAAGGTTTTATTTACCTTAGAAGAAATGGTGGTAGTGACCATCAAATTGCTCCTTCAAAACGGGTTAATATACACACTAAAAACGGAACAGTTGATGCCATTTTTGGATGGCCAGCAATTCATACTCGACACGGTGCTGATGAGAAGTCACCCAAACTAGATAACATATTCCTTGACTGTGGCTGTAGTAGTAAAGAAGAGGTTGAGAAACTTGGTGTTCATGTTGGCTGTGTTGTAACGTATAAAGATGAATTCATGATTCTAAATGATTCTTATTACGTTGGTAGAGCTTTAGACAACAGAATTGGTGGATTTATGATTGCTGAAGTAGCTAGACTTTTAAAAAAAAATAAAAAGTCATTACCATTCGGACTATACATAACTAATTCCGTTCAAGAAGAAGTAGGATTACGCGGAGCTCAAATGATAACGGAAAGAATTAATCCTGACGTTGCCATAGTTACTGATGTCTGTCATGACACTCAAACACCAATGATTAATAAAATCAAACAAGGTGATTTGTTTAGTGGCAAAGGACCTGTTTTAACTTATGGGCCTGCCGTTCAAAATAATTTACTGAACTTAATAATTGATGTAGCAGAAAAGAATGAAATTCCATTCCAGAGAGCTGCTGCTTCTAGAGCTACAGGCACTGATACAGATGCTTTTGCATACTCTACAGGAGGTGTTGCTTCTGCACTTATTTCGTTACCATTAAGGTATATGCATACTACTGTAGAGAGCGTTCATAAAGATGATGTTGAAAATGTAATTGACCTAATCTATAATGCATTGTTAAAGATAGAAGATAATCACGATTTTAGATATTTAAAATAAATCTGTTGATGAAAATCACTAAAACAACTTATTCTAAATTAGCTAATACCGATTTTGACAACCTTTCTTTCGGTAAAAGTTTTAGCGACCATATGTTTACTGCCAACTTTAAAGATGGTAAATGGTGTGATGAAGAAATAATTCCTTATGGACCAATAAGTGTAGCTCCAAGTACGCATGTATTTCACTATGGTCAAGCTATTTTTGAAGGCATGAAAGCCTATAAAAATAAAGAGGGGAAAATACTTCTATTTAGACCCCTTGATAACTTAAAGCGATTTAACACTTCAGCAGAACGATTATGCATGCCAACCATTGATGAAGATTTATTCATGAATGGCTTGACTGAACTTTTAAAAGTGGATAGCGACTGGATTCCTCATTCTGATGAAAAGTCACTTTATATAAGACCTTTTATGATTGCTGACAGTGAGTTTATTCGTGCTACTCCATCTTCAAACTATCGATTTATGATAATTACATCACCCACTGCGAGTTATTATAAAGGTGAAACCAATTTAAAAATCGAAGAAAAATTTGCACGTTCTGTTGAAGGTGGAACTGGTTTTGCTAAAGCTGCAGGAAATTATGCCGCTGCATTTGCACCAACTAAAGATGCTCAAAATGATGGCTATACTCAAGTTATTTGGACCGATGCCAAAAATCATGAATACATTGAGGAGTCTGGTACTATGAACATTATGTTTAGAATAAATGACGCCCTTATAACTCCTCAACTTAGCGATAGTATTCTAGGAGGAATTACTAGAGATAGTGTTATCGCTATTGCAAAACAAAAAGGCATTGAAGTTGAAGAAAGAAAAATTTCTGTGAAGGAAATTGTGCAAGCTTACAAAAACAATACTTTACAAGAAGCATTTGGTGTGGGAACAGCAGTTACACTTAACCCAATTGACAAAATTACTTTTAGGGATTTAGACATCCATATTGAAAAACAAACACCAAAATCATACGGGCAATTTTTAAAGAAAGAATTGTTAAGTATTCAATATGGAAAAGTCGAAGATACTTTTGGGTGGACTATGGAGATTTAAATATCATTTTATAATGATTAATCCCAGCTTCTTCAAACAACTCTCCTTCTATTACAAAATTTAAATTTTCGTAAAAGTCAACGACTTGAATTTGAGCATGAAGGTAAATCTGTTTATCAGAATCTTTTACATCCATCAATACTTCCTTTACGAGCTTTTTGCCCATTCCTCTACCTCTGAATTTCTTTAGAATAGCAAAACGCTCTAATTTAATACCATTGCTGGTCGTTCTCCTTCTAGCCGCACCAATATTTCTGCTATTATATCTTAGTAAATAGTGAAAGGCTTCCTGTTCAAACTCATCGTTTTCTTTTGAGCTGCTAACGCCTTGCTCTTCAACAAAAACACTTTGTCTTATCGCTCGAACATCAGAAAATAAACTGTCAGAAAAGTTTAGTCTAAAGACTTCCAACATGCTTTTCTAATATTTTTTTGATGTTAGGCTTGAAATAGTTAGCCCCTTTTAACACTTTTCCATCTTCACGAAAAATAGGCTGTCCTGACTCATCAAGTTTTGACATATTGCTCCTTTGAATCTCGTCAAAAATTTCGGCG
The DNA here is from genome assembly GCA_016779935.1 of Flavobacteriales bacterium. Lineage (NCBI taxonomy): Bacteria > Pseudomonadati > Bacteroidota > Flavobacteriia > Flavobacteriales > Flavobacteriales bacterium. The sequence goes on along the minus strand of JADHMQ010000011.1, from coordinate 33,515 downwards.
ATAACATCTTGCATCCCGTGTTTTAGCACTGTTCCACACCAGATGTACAACATATCCCCAAGTGCATCTGCAATTTCTACAACATCCTCATTTCTACAAGCTTCCAAATACTCTTCATTTTCTTCATGCATCAGTCTGTGACGCAAAAGAAAGGTAGGTTCATCTACATCTCTTTTTAATTCCTCTTCATTTCCAATTAAAAATACTTCGTGAAATTTTTTAACCTTATTTATCTTATCTTCCATTTATAAATACTAATTTGTTTCAAAATAAGTTAATTTTGTAACGTAAATATCAAATTCAAAACTATAATTATGAAAAAAATAGCAATTGTTTTAAGTGCTTTGTTTGTTTTATCAGCATTTACTACGCATGTCGATAAATATACTGTTGATGTAAGCAAGAGTAAAGTCGTTTGGAAAGCAGAAAAAGTAACTGGTGGTCATGATGGTCACGTTTCATTAAAAAGTGGTAATGTCTTTATGGATCATGGAAAAATAGCTTCTGCAAATTTTGTGGTAGATATGAATACGATTACTAATGATGATATCAAATCTGAAAAATATAGCAACAAACTTGTTGGTCACCTTAAAAGTGAAGATTTTTTTAACGTTAAAAAATACCCAGAAGTTAGTTTTGATATGATTAAAGCTACGCCTCTTGGCAAAGGAAAATTTGATGTATTTGGTAATATTACTATCAAAGGCATCAAAGGTGTAATATCTTTTCCTATGCAGCTGAAAGAATCAAAATCTGAATTGGAAGTTTCAGGAACTTTCTCTTTTGACAGAACAAAATTTGATATTAAGTACGATTCTGGCTCTTTCTTTGAAAACTTAGGTGATAAAGCAATCAACGATGATGTTTTAATAGACTTTAATATTATTTTAAATAAGTAATGGAAAATATTACTTCTGGCCATTGGGTTTTTGCAATTTGTTTTGCAATAGCTTTCATTGGCTACTTAATATGGTCTTATGTGAAAGATTTTAAAGTAAATAGGATACACTACAAAGGAAGTATCCTATTTGTTTTTTCTGTTGTAATTTTTGCTTTTCTTGCCTATGTTTTCAGAGGCTATATGATTTAAACTTTAGATATGAAATTCATCAAATCAATTTTATACGCACTTTTAGGAATACTCACTATTTACCTTATTGCTAATTTTTTCTTTGACAGAGAATTTGAAGTTGAAACCTCTATAGAAATTGATAGTAGCCCTTTTATAGTTTACAATCAAATTAGTGACTTTTCAAATTGGGAAAATTGGGACCCTTGGTTAAGTACGGATACTACTATAAAAACAAGTCTTTCGCCAAAACCATATGAAGTTGGTGCCGTAAGAAAATGGAAAAGTGAAAATTCTGGAGAAGGTGCAATTGAATTGACTAATACTATTTTTCTTAAATCACTTGAATATAAAATTACCATAAAAGATAATTCACCTTTCCAAGCTAGTTTTGAATTAGCCCCTAATAATAGCGGTATTGAGGTTAGTTGGAAAAATTATGGAGAACTACCATTCTTAGCACGAATATTTGGTCCTGTAATGACTAAAATGATGAAGTCCGACCATGAAAAAGGATTACAACTTCTTAAAAATTATTGTGAATCTATACCTTCAGAAAGCGGTGAAGTTAGTATAAAAGACTGGGGTAGTCAGAACGTAATCTCGATTACAACGAGCTGCTCAACAGAAGGTATTAGTTCTTCACTTTCTGAAAGTTACAATACTATTTTTGTTTTTCTTGCAGAAAATGGAATAATGCCAACGAGCTCTCCATTTGCCCAATATGAGGAATTTCCAAACACGCCTGGCGAAGAAAATAAAGTTGTTTTAAAATCTGGAATGTTTATAGAAGTCCCTGTTTCAAGCCCCTTGCCAGCAAAAATGGAATACTCGGAAAAACCAGCAACACTAAGTGCTCAAGCTATACACAAAGGTGATTATAGAACTATTTTCAAAACCCATGAAAAGATTAGAGCATTTTGTGATAAAAATGGATATCAGCTTAAACCACAGCCTTACGAAATATACCTTACCGATCCGCAACTCACAACAAATACAGCAAGTTGGGAAACTTTAGTGGTGTATGAACTGGAATGACAACTAATTGAAAAACTTAAAACATGAAAAAATTAATCAATACTCTAAGCATTATTACCTGCATAGTTATTAGTGCAAATGCACAAAACTTTACTGAAGCTATTAGCACAGAATTTAATTTTAACAGTGGAAGTTTACCCGTAATTCAAACCCAATTTGATAAAGTATCTAAGAGCAATGTAGAGAAGGCTTTAAAAACCATTTTTAAAGCCTATAATGCCAAGCTAACTCCAATAAAAGGTAGTGATAACGAATTTTTAGTGAGTGAATTTTCATTAGAGAGTAATCAAAAGTAAAGGAAAATTCAAAATCACTGAAAACAACGGTAATGCCATATTGTACTCTTACTTTGCCAATGAAGAATCAGAAATTAGTGAAGAGAAAACACCGAGCGAAATAAATAACTATAAAAAAGTCGTGAAAAACATCGCAAATGAAGCTGTTGAATTAGTCTATATTGAACTTATCGACAAACAAGAAAACGAAATAAAGTCACTGAAAAAAAAATAAATCAAGCTAAAAAAAATCAAGAAAGTCAATATAAGAATATCAGTAAATATACCACCAGTATTAAAAACTCAAACCATGAAATAGAAAATTTGAAGCAAAGCCTATCATCTCAGGAAAAACTGATTTTAAAGAATGATGATAAAATAAGAAGTAAAGAATCTGAAATTGCATCAAAAAGCATAAAAGGCATGCAAAAAAATATCACTGGTTTAGAAAAAACTAATAAGTCATTGTTGAAAGAAATAAATAAACACAAAGAAAAAATCGCAATAAAAAATGGTCAGATAGCTATCCAAAACTCTTCAATGAAAGGTAATGAAACAGAAAAGGCAGCTCTCAAAAAGCACGATAAATTAGACAAGGCTGGGAGAAAGAAAATCAAACAAATTGACAAACTTATCCTCGAGAGTATCGGAGAAATCGAAACTCTAAAAACCTCAGTAGCTAACGAAGAAAATGCCATAAAGGAACTAGAAACAAAAATTCAAACTAATCAAGAAAATATTTCAAACATTAAAAAAGAAATAACAGAGCATGATGAAATGGCTCTAGAAGAACAACTAAAGCTACTTGAAAAGGAATCTAAATCGCTAAATCAAGAGAAAAAGAAAATTGAAAAACAAATTGAAAAGGAGACTAATGGTATTAACGAAAACACTGAAAACATAAGACTTTCAGAAAATAAGATTGTTAATCTAGAAGAAGAACAAAAAGGTATCGAAGAAAATCTCAAAAAATCCGAAAGCAAATTAAAAGAAACCCAAACCCAAAAGAAAGCTTTTGAATAACTACATATTTCTTCGGTACTGACCACCTACTTCAAAAAGAGAATTGGTAATCTGTCCGAGTGAACATACTTTTGCAGCTTCCATCATTACCTCAAAAATATTTTGATTTTGAATAGCAGACTGTTGTAGCTCCTCAATCTTTTGTTTTGAAGCACTACTGTTGTTTTCTATTAAGTTGATAAGCATTTCTATCTGATACTCCTTTTCTTCTTTTGCAGCACGAAAAACCTCTGAAGGGATTATTGTAGGCGAGCCTTTCGAATTTAAGAAGGTGTTTACTCCAATAATTGGATACTCACCAGTATGCTTAAGCATTTCATAGTGCATTGATTCTTCTTGAATCTTAGAACGTTGGTACATAGTTTCCATAGCACCTAAGACACCACCTCTTTCCGTAATTCTATCAAACTCAACCAAAACGGCCTCTTCAACTAAATCCGTTAATTCCTCAATAATAAATGAGCCTTGAAGTGGATTCTCATTTTTAGCTAATCCAAGTTCCTTATTGATTATCAACTGAATCGCCATTGCTCGTCTTACAGAATCTTCAGTTGGAGTAGTAATGGCTTCATCGTAAGCATTGGTATGTAATGAGTTACAATTATCGTATATGGCATACAATGCCTGTAGAGTAGTTCTAATGTCGTTGAAATCTATTTCTTGAGCATGCAATGATCGACCAGATGTTTGAATATGATATTTAAGCATTTGAGAACGCTCATTTGCTCCATAACGTTGCTTCATTGCTTTTGCCCAAATCCTTCTGGCAACTCTACCAATTACGGCATATTCTGGATCAATACCATTTGAGAAAAAGAATGATAAGTTAGGTCCAAACTTATTAATATCCATTCCTCTACTTAAATAATACTCTACATAAGTAAAGCCATTTGCTAGAGTAAATGCCAATTGTGAAATTGGATTTGCTCCTGCTTCAGCTATATGATATCCTGAAATAGATACAGAATAAAAATTTCTTATTTCTTTTTCAATGAAGTACTGTTGTACATCACCCATCATTCTGAGTGCAAACTCAGTTGAAAATATACAGGTATTTTGTGCCTGATCTTCTTTTAAAATATCTGCCTGAACCGTTCCTCTTACTACTTTAAGAGTCTCTCGCTTTATTTTCTCATAAACATCAGTTGGCAATACTTGATTTCCTGTGACGCCGAGTAACATTAAACCTAAACCGTCATTACCTTCAGGCAAATTACCTTGGTATTGTGGACGCTTTTTGCCTTTGTACAATGAGTCTATTTTCTTTTGAACTTCTTTTTCAAGTCCATTTTCCTTAATATACAATTCACATTGTTGGTCAATAGCAGCATTCATAAAAAATGCCAATAACATTGGAGCGGGTCCATTAATCGTCATTGAAACAGATGTGGACGAATTACACAAGTCAAAACCAGAGTATAATTTTTTAGCATCGTCCAGACAGCAAATAGAAACACCTGCATTACCAATTTTACCATAAATATCTGGTCTATAATCAGGGTCGTTACCATATAGAGTGACGGAGTCAAAGGCTGTTGACAAACGTTTAGCAGGCATTCCTAAACTCACATAATGGAAACGTTTATTTGTTCGTTCAGGGCCACCTTCACCAGCAAACATTCGTGTTGGATCCTCTCCTTCTCTTTTGAATGGGAAGATCCCTGAAGTAAATGGGAATTTTCCTGGTAAATTTTCTTGTAGTTGCCACTGTAATATATCGCCCCATCCAGAATATTTTGGCACAGATATTTTAGGTATTTGCGAACCTGATAGGGATTCAGTATGTGTCTTTATCTTTAACTCTTTATTCCTGACTTTAAAGGAGTAATGTTCTCTCTTATAGTCATTTTTAACATCATTCCAAGCCTCTAAAAGCAGCATATTTTTAGGGTCTATATCTAAAGCTTTTTCATTATAAACTTCTTGCAACTGCTTTATTAAACGGTCTTTATCTTCAACATTAGCTCGCTCGATAGACTTAATAGAGGTTTGTAAAGCATAAAGCTCTTGAGCAACTTCTTTTTGCTGTCCTACCCATTCATTGTAGTTTCTATTGGCATCTGCAATTTCTGATAGGTAACGGCTTCTTTTTGGAGGGATTACAAAAATCTTCTCCGACATTTCTCTGCTAATCTCAAAAGTTGAATCTAAGGAGACTCCTGTTTTTTCAACAATCTTACTTATTAAAGCTTTGTATAAGGTATTTGCTCCAGGGTCATTGAATTGTGAGGCAATAGTTCCAAATACAGGCATCGTCTCAGCATCCTGTTCAAATAATTTGTGATTACGCTGGTATTGTTTTTTAACATCTCTTAAGGCGTCTAATGAGCCACGCTTATCAAACTTATTTATGGCTATTAAATCTGCAAAATCAAGCATATCAATTTTTTCAAGCTGAGTAGCTGCACCATATTCAGGAGTCATTACATACAAGGAAGCATCAGAATGTTCTAAAATTTCAGTATCTGACTGACCAATTCCAGATGTTTCAAGAATTATCAAGTCAAAATTGGCGACTTTTAGAATATCTAAGGCCTTATTTACATGTGCTGATAAGGCTAAATTGGCTTGTCTAGTTGCTAAAGAACGCATGTAAACACGCTTATTTTTGATAGAGTTCATTCTAATTCTATCACCTAGCAATGCCCCACCAGTTTTACGCTTTGATGGGTCAACAGAAATAATAGCTAATCGCTTATCAGAAAAATCAATCAGAAAACGCCTAACCAATTCATCCACCAAAGAAGATTTTCCAGCACCACCTGTACCCGTTATACCCAACACAGGCGTCTTAGATTCTTTAGCCAGTTTTGAAATTTCTGCCAATTCATTCTTAGCTTCATCAGGGAAATTCTCTGCAGCAGAAATCAAACGCGCAATATTTTGAACATTTGATAAATCTTTAGCACAATTTTCGACTCCTTTGCCTGTAGGGAAGTCTGATTTTTCAACCAAATCGTTTATCATTCCTTGAAGCCCCATAGCTCTTCCGTCATCAGGATGATAAATACGGCTTATACCATATTCATGTAGTTCCTTAATTTCTTCAGGCAATATTGTACCTCCACCTCCAGCAAAAATGCGAATCTGACTAGCTCCCTTCTCTTGTAGTAAGTCATACATGTATTTTAAATACTCTGTATGCCCTCCCTGATAAGAAGTCATTGCAATTGCATTTGCATCTTCTTCAATGGCACAATTAACCACCTCTTCAACGGAACGGTCATGACCAAGATGAATGACTTCACATCCAGTAGCTTGTATAATTCTACGCATAATATTAATAGCTGCATCATGACCGTCAAAAAGACTGGCTGCAGTAACTATCCGAATATTATTTTTGGGTTTGTATGGTTTCGGTTCTTGCATTTTCAATTAACTTGGGTATGCAAATATATATTTTACGCGCTTATTTTGGCTAAATTTGCATATCGCTTCTATAAAAAAACATACCGTTGTATTAGGATGTGGTATTTCTGGCCTAAGTGTAGCACACTTTCTTTCAAAGAAAACCGATGACTTTATTGTTTTAGAAAAAAGTGAAAAAACAGGCGGAAACATTCATTCTAAATTAATTGATGGTTACCTTATTGAAAATGGACCAAATACCGTATTGCTTAATAATGAATCTATTAAATCACTCATCAAAGATTGCGGATTATGGAATAAAATGTCGACTCCGTTAGAAACAGCTGAAAATAACCGTTACGTTTTACATCAAAATAAATTACAGTTACTTCCAAGAAATCCAATAGAGTTCATAAAAACACCATTATTGAAATGGTATGAAAAATTGAGGTTATTGAAAGAGCCTTTTATTAAACCACACCAAAGCGATACTTCATTAGCTGAATTCATTAGTAGACGGTTTGGCAAAGCCATACTAAAACAGTTTGTGGAACCCTTTGTAACTGGAATATATTCTGGAAATCCAAAGAAAATGAGTGCTAAGCATACTCTTAAAATGATATGGGAAGCTGAGCAAAAACATGGTTCCGTTATAAAAGGTTTAATGAAAAAAAAGAAAGCTCCAAAAGCTAGAATGTTTAATTTCCCAAATGGTCTTTCTGAATTAACTGATGAAATTAGCCAACGACTAAAAGATAAAATCCAATGCAATACAGAGGTAGTCAGTATTATTAAGATAGAAGAGGGATATGAAATTATCGATTCAAATAATAATATTATTCACTGTCAAAAAATTATATCTACTATACCTGCTCATTCACTTTCAAAAGTCATTGAAACCATCGAGCTAATAACTAATTTAAATGCTATTGAATATGTACCTATTGATGTATTTCATTTTGGATTTGATAAAAATGAGGTGAAAAATCAAGCACAAGGTTTTGGAGTACTTAGTAAACAATCTGACAACAAACACTTTCTAGGAATACTTTTTAATTCAAGAATTTTCCCTCATGTTTCTCCAAAAAATAAGGAATTATTTACCGTAATTGTAGGCGGAAGTAGGCAGTCCGAACTATGTTCTTTGGAAAAAGATGAACTCGAAAAAATTGTTTTAGATGAAGTAATGGAGTTAATGCAATGCAAAAAAATACCTACCTTCAAAAACCATACATCATACATCAAAGGTATACCCCAATATGGCCTTGAACTTGACCAACTTATATTGGAAATAGATAAATTTGAGAGCAATTTCCCTAACTTTCATATTTTAGGGAATTATTTCAACGGGGTTTCTGTCAGCGACTGTGTTAAAAAAGCTGAAATCTTCGTTGAAAATATGCATCTTAACAACAACTAAATGAAATTATTTAAAATTTTAACCGTATTAATTTTGGCTGGACTTACATTTGTAGCGCTAACTCCTGACAAACCAATTGATTTTAATTCCATCTACAAAGCACCTTCCGAATCTCCTAAGTCGAGAAAGGCGTGGGATGCAAAACGTTTGCTTGATGCCAATGGTAATATTCCACAAAGCATAAGAAGAAAGGAGTTGAAATTTGCACAATCTTTACCAAATGATTTAAATAATTCTAATCTCGTTTGGACTGCTGAAGGACCCTACAATGTTGGAGGACGCACTAGAGCACTAGCCTATGATGTTACTGACGAAAACACCTTAATAGCCGGTGGTGTTTCTGGTGGTATTTGGCGGTCAACAAACTTGGGACAGAGTTGGAGTAAAATGACAAAACCTTTTCAATTACATAACGTTACCTGCTTAGCTCAAGATACTAGAGAAGGAAAAGAAAATATATGGTACTATGGAACAGGTGAATTAGCTGGTAATTCTGCTAGTGGAAGTGGTGCTTATTTCGATGGTAATGGTATTTACAAATCCATTGACAACGGACTCACTTGGGACTCCATTAGTTCTACTGCTGATAATAGCCCAGCTGGAAGTTTCAATGTTTTTGATTTTGCTTGGAACATTGTTCTTGACCCTTCAAATCTAGAGGAAGATGAAATGTATTTGGCAACATATGGAGGCATCTACCGCTCGGTTGATGGTGGTGAGTCTTGGAATGAAGAAGTTGGTGGCGGGGAAGCTTACTACAACAATGTAGAAATTACTTCAACAGGAGTAGTGTACGCCACACTTAGCTCAGATGGTGCAGGCAAAGGGTTCTGGCGTTCTGCTGATGGTATGGAATGGGCAAATATTTTACCTGATAGCTTTGGGAATACGTACGGAAGAAGTGCTATTGGCATAAATCCGTCCAACGAAAATGAAGTCTATTTCTTAACTGCTGAAACTACAAATTCTGGTCAGTTCACAAATACTTTTTTCAATGGTGAAACCTGGACTTCTTTGTGGAAATACACTTACTTATGTGGCGACGGTACGGATAGCTGTGGTACATGGATTAATCTTTCCCAAAATATTCCAGCAAACAAACCAACAACTTTCGACAACTTCAATGCTCAGGGTGGTTATGATTTATTGGTAAAAGTAAAACCAGATGAGCCAAACGTTGTTTTCATAGGGGGTACTAACTTATGGCGTTCAACGGATGGTTTTACTTCGGATACAAATACAGCTCAAATTGGAGGATATTATGAAGGTTCCGATCATGGATACGATAATTGGGATATCTATGACAGACACCATCCAGACCAGCACGACCTTCTATTTTTACCTTCAGACCCCAATACTATTCTAAGTGCTAATGATGGAGGAATCTATAAGTCAACAAACTGTTTAGCTACACCTCATCTTTGGACAAGACTTAATAATGGGTATCAGACAACCCAGCTTTATTCCGTAACAATGGGTAAAGGAAATAGCGACTTAATTGTCGGTGGCTTCCAGGATAACGGAAACTTTGTAACAATTAGCGATGACGAAACAGACGACTGGGTAATGCCTTTCAATGGAGATGGGTGCTACAGTGCTGTTGCAGACAATGAAGAAGACTTTTATTTACAAATACAAAGGGGTGTTTTATTCAAAATGAAGTTAAATAATCAAGGTGAAGTAATGGCATATAATAGAATGGATCCACTAGGTGCTGATACAGTAATGTATGACTTCATTAACTACCTAGCTATGGACCCTAATAATGACGATATTATCTACATGAACAACGCTTATCATCTGTGGAGAAATAACGACGCTAGTAACTACCCTTACAATAATTCACAAACTAGGACCAATATAGGTTGGGAGGTTTTCTCTGACACTACAAATAGAACAATTTCATGTATGGACGTTTCGACTAACCCACCAAATACAGTTTACATTGGTACGAGCGATAATTATATTTATAGAATTGACAATGCTCACGAAGGGGATCCAGATATGGTTCTGTTAAACACTTTACCAATAGGATTTGGTAATAAAAACGTCTCGGCAGTAGAAATTGATCCAACAAATGCTGAACGGGTATTGGTGCTCATTTCAAACTATTCTACATATAGCTTCCTATTTACTGATGATGGTGGACAAACGTGGAAAAAGGTTGGAGGTAATCTAGAAGACTCTTTTTCTGGTGGTGGAAATGGACCTTCCATGCGAACTGCAGAAATTGCTGTTCTTGGCAGTGATACTCTATATTTAGTAGGTGGTAGTACTGGGCTTTATGGAACAGATAAGTTAGAAGGTTTAGATACTGAATGGCGTCAGATTGGAACAAGTGCTATAGGAAATGTAGTCATTGAAAATATTCGATTCAGAGATAGCGATGGTAAACTTGTAGTAGGAACGCACGGTACTGGCGTATATTCAACTATTATTACCTCTATATACGATGTATTTCCTGATTTGGTGAGTGTAAATGAGATTGACCACACTCAATATTCAATCTATCCAAATCCAGCAAAAGACATCGTAAATATTGACTTGGAAGAAAATGAAGAATGGAAAAAAATACAATTAATCGACGCGAGTGGAAAAGTAGTAATTGAAGAAAAGATTTCTTCTAGTTCTATCACATTGCGAACCGCTGAACTAGAAAGAGGAGTTTACTTCTTAAACCTAATTGGCGAACAGAAAAAAGAGAGCAAAAAGCTAATCCTAAATTAGGATAAGGCTTTTATTTGTTCCTCTAAAAAAGCAATCTTCGCTAAGGCGTCAGATTGCTTTTTTCTTTCAATGGCTACTACTTGCTCAGGAGCATTATTTACAAATCGATTGTTGGACAGTTTACCCTCAACAGACTTCAAAAACCCATGAGTGTATTCCAATTCCGAACGCAGCTTGTCTAATTCAGCACCAACATCAATATTATCAGATAAAGGCACAAAGAATTCATTAGATTTAACTCTGAAAGAAAAAGCCCCATCAACAGTCTCCTTAGTGTAAGAAAGTTCAGATAGGTTCACCAGTCTACATACTAAAGAATCCATTGAAGTAGATGTTTCTTCGTTGGTCTTTATAAATAATTGTAAAGCATCTTTATTCGGTATTTGCTTCTCCTTTCTAATTGTTCTGATGGCAGATACAATTTCTGTAGCATATTCAAAATCATTAATAATAGACTGATTTACTTCTTTAGTTTTAGGCCATGTAGAAACGATAATATCTTCATCTCTCTTAGCTACTATATGCCATATTTCTTCAGTGAGAAATGGCATAAAAGGATGTAATAGTTTCAGTATGTTATCTAAAAACTCTGTAGTCAATTCAAGAGTTTTTGAATCAATAGGATTTTGATAATCTGGCTTAATGGACTCTAAATACCACGAACAAAAATCGTCCCAAACTAAACGATACGTGAGCATTAATGCTTCAGATATTCTGTACTTCTCAAAAGCCTGATTTATCAACTCAAGGGTATGCTGAAATTTATTTTCAAACCAATCGATAGCTATTGCAGATGATTCTGGTTGATTAATGTCAGCTACCTCCCACCCTTTTATTAAGCGTGTAGCATTCCATATTTTATTGGAGAAATTTCGTCCCTGTTCGCATAAGGATTCGTCAAATGGCAAATCATTTCCAGCAGGCGAAGATAGTAACATCCCAACCCTAACACCATCAGCACCATACTTATTCATTAACTCTATTGGGTCAGGCGAATTCCCTAGAGATTTGGACATTTTTCGTCCTAATTTATCACGTACTATACCTGTCAGATAAACATTTTTAAATGGCAATTCACCCTTATATTCATAACCTGCCATTATCATTCTAGCTACCCAGAAAAATAAAATTTCAGGAGCAGTGACAAGGTCATTAGTAGGGTAATAATAATTAACCTCCTCATTATCAGGGTTTCGAATACCGTCAAAAACAGAAATTGGCCATAGCCATGAAGAGAACCAGGTATCCAAAACATCTTCATCCTGTCTTAAGTCTGAAAGAGTGATATTTGGATTTATTTTTTGAGCTTGATCTAATGCTAATTCTTTAGATTCAGCAACGACATAATTATTACCCTCATAAAAGTAAGCTGGTATTTGCTGTCCCCACCACAGTTGTCTAGAAACACACCAATCCTTTATGTTTTCCATCCAATGGCGATAGGTATTTTTAAATTTATCTGGATGAAATTTGATGGTATCATTCATTACATTTTCTAAAGCTGGTTTAGAAAATTCCTCCATCTTAAAAAACCATTGCATGGATAGCTTTGGTTCAATCACGGCATCTGTACGTTCTGAAAAGCCAACTTTATTTAGTAAGTCTTCGGTTTTCACTAAATACTCTTTCTCTTCTAAGTCATTGTCGATTTCTTTACGCACCTGAAATCTATCTTTACCTACATACAATTGAGCAGACTCATTTAATGTGCCATCATCATTCAATATATCAATAACTTCAAGACCGTGTTTGTCACCAAGTTGGTAGTCGTTAATATCATGAGCAGGAGTAACTTTTAGTGCACCCGTACCAAACTCCATATCAACGTACTCATCAAAAATGATTGGAACAGAACGATTAATTAAAGGCACAATTGCCTTTTTACCCTTCAAATGAATGTAGCGTTCGTCATTGGGGTTTACACATATAGCAGTATCACCAAGTATAGTTTCTGGTCGAGTTGTTGCAACTGTTAAGTACTCATCAGAATCTTCAATCTCATAGCGAATGTGGTACAATTTAGATTTCACTTCCTTGTGTATCACCTCTTCATCAGACAAGGCTGTTTGTGCACTAGGGTCCCAATTTACCATGCGTACACCTCTGTAGATGAGTCCTTTTTGGTGTAAATCAACAAATACTTTAATCACGGATTCACTCATGTCATCATCCATTGTGAACTTTGTTCGTTCCCAATCGCATGATGCTCCTAACTTCTTTAATTGCTCAAGAATAATCCCTCCGTGTTTTTCTTTCCATTCCCAAGCGTGTTTTAAAAATTCTTCACGACTTAAGTCTGATTTATCTATACCTTCTTTAGCTAGTTTTTGCACTACTTTGGCTTCTGTAGCAATAGAAGCATGGTCAGTACCAGGCACCCAACAAGCGTTAAAACCTTGCATTCTGGCTTTTCGAATAAGTACATCTTGCAAGGTGTTGTTTAACATATGTCCCATATGCAATACCCCCGTTACATTAGGAGGTGGAATTACGATAGTATATGCCTCTCTATCATCAGGTTTAGAATTAAAATAACCTTTAGATAACCAATGGGCATACCATTTCTCTTCAGAACTGGTAGGATTATATGTTTTTGATATACTCATTACATTTTTTATAAGCACCAAAAATAATACTTTAGACTAAAAATTGGGGGTGAATTTTGGATTAATACAATACAATATTTTAGTACATTTGTTGTTCTAAAGTTTAAGAACCAAAAAAAACATAAAATGAAAAAATTATTTTTAGCTATCGCTTTAATTGGAGCAGCAGTTTCATTACAAGCTCAAAGTTCATCTCCTGCTGCAAAAGAAGTAAAAGCAGGTCCAAAAATGGACTTTGAATCTACTGTCATTGATTATGGTTTAATTGAACACAATTCGGATGGAAAAAGAGAATTCGTTCTTACTAATACTGGAAATGCTCCATTGATTATTTCAAATGCTAAAGGTAGTTGTGGATGTACAGTACCTACATGGCCAAAAGCCCCAATTGCACCAGGTGAATCGGCTTCAATTGGTGTGAAATACGCTACAAATAGAATTGGGAAATTCACTAAGACTATTACTCTAACTACTAATGCTGCTGAAAAAACTAAAGTTTTGACTGTTAAAGGTGAAGTTAAAAAGCCTGCTCAGGCTCCTGCTGCACCTACAAAACCAAAAGCATCAGTTTTAGAAGTAAAATAATTTAAGTTTTTAATTTATTCAGTTTAATAAACACCTCCTTTGTAAATATCGGAGGTGTTTTTTTATCAAAAGCAATGCCGAAAATTTCATCCAAGGGAATTAAAATGCCCGAATCACCAATACGTAAGTTGGTGCCTTTTGCTGAAGGTGCAAAGCAAAAAGGGAAAACTGTTTTTCACCTCAACATTGGTCAACCTGATATCAAATCACCAGAAGTAGCTTTAGATGCTATTCATAATTTTAATGATAAAGTAGTAGAATATAGCCACTCTGCTGGCTTTGAAAGCTACCGAAAAGGCTTAGCCAATTATTACCAAAAAGTTGGAATAAATATTGACCATTCTGATGTAATGGTAACTACTGGCGGCTCCGAAGCTCTTTTATTTGCTCTAAATACATGTATGGATAATGGTGATGAAATAATTATTCCAGAACCCTTTTATGCTAACTATAATGGATTTTCCATTTCTGCAGGTGTTAAAGTAAAACCAATAACAACTTCTATAAACGATGGATTCGCTCTACCTGCTATTGAAGAATTTGAAAAACTCATTACACCAAATACTAAGGCTATTCTTATTTGCAATCCAGGTAACCCAACTGGCTACTTATACTCCAAAGAAGAATTAGAAACCCTAAGGGATATCGTTATCAAACACGATTTATTCCTTTTTGCTGACGAAGTATATAGAGAGTTTTGCTACGATGGCAACACTCACCATTCTGTATTGAATATTGAAGGATTAGAACAACATGCTGTTGTAATTGACTCTACCTCAAAACGATACAGTTTGTGTGGTATTCGAGTAGGCTGCCTGATTTCAAAAAATAAAGAAGTAATGACAACTGCCCTGAAGTTTGCTCAAGCTCGTTTATCTCCTCCTACTTTTGGACAAGTAGCCGGTGAGGCAGCCTTAAGTACTCCCACAGAATACTTTGATGAAGTGAGTGAAGAATATGTTGCCCGACGAGATCTACTCATTGAAGGCTTAAATAAAATTGAAGGCGTAATTTGTCCCAAACCCAAAGGGGCATTTTATTGCATTGCTCAACTTCCAGTGGATAATGCCGACAAGTTTGCACAATGGCTACTTGAAGAGTTTGACCACAATGGCAAAACGCTTATGGTAGCTCCTGCTGCGGGTTTTTATTCTACTCCAAATACAGGAACTAATCAAGTGCGTATTGCCTATGTTCTTAATCAAGATTCACTCACTCAAGCTATTGAGTGTCTTGATAAAGCACTTGAAGTATATCCTGGCAGAACGCTCTAATGGACTTAAAGAAACACCGAGCTTTAGTTAAACAAAAGGCTAAAGAAAATAAAGCGTTTTTTCAACGACTCAAGCGAGAGAAACCTAAGGTTTTGGATAAAAAGATGCACCAATTACATGAAGATGTATTTGCCTGTACTAACTGCTTAGAGTGCGCTAACTGCTGTACCACTACCGGACCTTTATTTACAGATAAAGATATTAGCCGAATAGCCAAACACCTCAGAATAAAACCATCCGAATTTACCGAACAATATTTGAGAATAGATGAGGATAATGATTATATTTTACAGTCTGTACCCTGTACCTTTTTAGGTGATGACAATAAGTGTAGCATTTACGATGTTCGCCCAAAAGCGTGTAGAGAATTTCCGCATACCGATAGAGCTAAACAACATCAAATACTGAACTTAACTCAAAAAAATGTTGATGTTTGTCCAGCTGTATATGAAATCGTGGAGAGGATGAAAGATGCTATTCATAAATAAGATAAGTACTCCTCATTCTCTTAAATGACTCAAGTTCATTAGACCAAGCTTTTCTAATTTCTTCTTCTGATTTTCCTTCGAGAATAGATAGCCTTAAGGAATTTCCTCCAGCTAATTTATCAAAGAAAGCATTGAAAAAAGTGCTTTTATCTTCAGCTTGTTCGTAGGCATTCATTAGAAAAGATAAATCTATTTGCTCAAGTTTTTTATGTTTACCGAGGTCTATACCATAGCATTTTTGACCTTCATGTTTGGGGTACTTAGCTCCTTCTCCACTTTTAGGAATGA
Source organism: Flavobacteriales bacterium (assembly GCA_016779935.1). Classification (NCBI taxonomy): domain Bacteria; kingdom Pseudomonadati; phylum Bacteroidota; class Flavobacteriia; order Flavobacteriales; species Flavobacteriales bacterium. The sequence goes on along the minus strand of JADHMQ010000011.1, from coordinate 17,374 downwards.
AAAAATAATCGCTTTTCAAATAGGGTGCTCCATAGTGTTGGAAAGGTAAAGGCGTTCCACGACCAATACTAACGTTAGTCCCTTCAAACAAGCACAGTGAAGGGTATAAATTTACTGCCTGAGCATTGGGTAAGTTTGGCGATGGCTTTACTGGTAAATCATAAGGCTTATATCTTTCATAAGCCGTCATTGGGATAACATTTAAATCACATTCTACACCCTCTTTGAGCCATTTTTCGCCATTAATCATTTGGGCATATTCGCCAATGGTCATCCCATGAACTATTGGAATAGGATGCATTCCTACAAACGAACGGAAAGCGGTATCTAAAACCGGACCATCAACATAATGTCCGTTGGGGTTAGGTCTGTCTAGCACCATCACTGAAATATTATGTTGAGCAGCAGCTTCCATAACATAGTGCAAAGTGGATATATAGGTGTAAAAACGAGCTCCAACATCCTGAATGTCAAATAATAAAACATCTATTCCTGCCAACTGCTCAGCCTTCGGCTTCTTATTACTTCCATAAAGGGAAACGATGGGTAAGCCTGTACGTTCATCGACACCATTATCTATATAAGCACCGGCATCAGCTGTACCTCTAAAACCGTGCTCTGGACTAAATACTTTAACAACATCAAGACCACTGTTCACCAAACTATCCACCAAATGAGTCGAAGCTATCAATGAACTTTGGTTACCAACTACAGCAATCGATTTCTCTTCCAAAAGAGGGAAATAAATAGCCGTTCGTTCAGCACCGACTTGAAAAGTGCCTTGCGCACAAGACCAATTCAAAAAACACAAAAGACAAAGGAATAAATGATTAATTTTAGCCATTAGTATTTTATGAATTTAGACCTTTTCATAGCGAAACGATTGATTGGTAAAAACGAATACCGTTTTTCCAGACCCGTTTTACGCATTGCCATTACGGCTATTGCTCTGAGTGTGTCGGTTATGTTATTATCTCTTTCTATCATCAAGGGTTTTCAAAATGAAATCAGAGACAAAGTTATAGGTTTAAGTTCGCATATTCAAGTGACTGATTTTTCTGATAGCAATTCTTACGAGTCAACCCTTTTAGCGAATAGCGACTCTCTAAAACAGCTTCTAATAAATATTGAAGGTATTACTCACATACAGTCTTATGCGACAAAGGCAGGGATTCTAAAAACAAAGGACGAAATTCAGGGGGTAGTACTAAAAGGTGTTAACAAGGATTTTAACCCTAAATTTTTAGAAAGCAAACTAATAGCTGGCAAAATTCCATCCTATGGTAAGGGTGAAAAGTCCAATAGTATTGTATTGTCCAATACTATTGCCAAACAACTAAACCTTGAACTTGAAGATGATATTCAAATGTATTTTATACAACAGCCAGTAAGGGTTAGAAAATTTTCTATTGCTGGAATTTATGAAACTGGGATAGCCGAATATGACAATATGTTGGTTATCGGCGATATCAAACACATTCAAAAACTAAATAAATGGACTAATGAAGATGTTGGAGCTCTTGAAATTCAAATTGAGAATTTTGAGGATTTAGAATTAATGACACAATTAGTTTATTCTAAAATTGGCTATTCCTTGAATGCCAAGAATGTTATTGATTCTAACCCGCAGCTGTTTGATTGGCTAGATTTACAAAACTTAAATATTAAAGTCATTTTGATTTTGATGTTATTAGTAGGCGCTATCAATATGGTTACCGCACTGTTTATACTTATTCTTGAACAAACTCCATTGATAGGTACTTTAAAATCTTTGGGGAGTTCAAATTGGACAATTAGAAAAATTTTTTTGTACCATTCAGCATACCTCATTTCAAAAGGATTATTATACGGTAATATTATTGGAATTTCATTAGCGCTCATTCAAAAGAAATTTCAACTCATTAGCTTGAACCCAGAAACATATTACATGTCATTTATTCCAATAGACTTGAATTGGCTTAATTTTTTAGCACTAAATATTGGCACACTATTGATTTGTTTAGCAATTCTCATTGTTCCTTCATACTTAATAAGTAGAATAAATCCCGTGAGTGCCATCCGTTTTGAGTAAATTTGCACCCTATGAATTATTACAATCACATCGTTGATACTGTTGGCAATACACCAATGGTAAAACTTAACAAGGTCGTTGATACAAAGGCACTGGTATTAGCTAAAGTAGAAAGTTTTAACCCTGGACATTCTACAAAGGATAGAATGGCTATAAAAATGATTGAGGATGCTGAAAAAGCTGGCTTAATCAAAGAAGGTGGAACTATCATTGAAGGAACATCAGGAAATACTGGAATGGGGCTTGCTCTAGCATGTATTCAAAAAGGGTATAAATTAATATGTACCATTTCTGACAAGCAGTCTAAAGAAAAGATGGATATTCTTAAGGCAATGGGTGCAAAAGTTTATGTTTGCCCTACAAATGTTGCTCCAGATCATCCAGAGTCTTATTATTCAGTAGCAAAACGACTTAATGAAGAAATTCCAAATTCTTTCTATCCTAATCAATATGATAACTTATCAAATCGTTTAGCTCATTACGAATCTACTGGTCCTGAGATATGGGAGCAAACTGATGGAAAAATCACACACTTTATTGTTGGGGTTGGAACTGGAGGTACTATTTCTGGTATAGCAAAATTCCTAAAAGAAAAAAATCCTGACATTAAAATATGGGGCGTTGACTCATACGGTTCAGTTTATAAAAAATACCATGAAACAGGAGTTTTTGATGAGAACGAAATCTATTCCTATATTACTGAAGGAATTGGTGAAGATATTTTACCAAAGAATGTAGATTTTGACCTTATAGACCATTTTGAAAAGGTAACCGATAAAGACGGAGCAATCTACGCACGTCGTTTGGCAAAAGAGGAAGGTATATTTTCTGGCTATTCGTGTGGTAGTGCCATCGCAGGATTAAATCAACTAAAAGGTCAGCTTTCTGATAAAGATGTGGTTGTTGTACTGCTACACGACCATGGAAGTAGATATGTAGCCAAAATATTTAATGACGATTGGATGAAAGAACAAGGTTTTATTTAATACATTTACACCTATCTTTCACGCTTTAATGAGTATATTTGTTACTCACAAATGAAATTATGAGAACTATTAAATTTGACAAGAATCATTCAAATGAATTCATCAAAGATTTAAGAATATCTATTGACGAATACTTCAAGAAAAATAAAATATCAAGATTTGGAAACGCTAATATGGTGTTCAAAACAATTTTCATGTTTTCACTTTATTATATTCCCTATTTTGTAGCTGTATCTGGCATTATTACAAATAGTTGGGTATATTGGCTCATGTGGGTACTTATGGGCGTTGGTATGGCTGGTATTGGATTATCTGTAATGCACGATGCGAATCATGGTGCATATTCAAAAAATAAATTTGTAAATAAACTACTAGGGTTATCCTTAAATTTTCTTGGTGGAAGTGCCAAAAACTGGAAAATTCAACACAATAGGCTACATCATACATATACCAATATTCACGATATGGATCCGGACGTAAGTCCTATGGGACTACTGAGATTTTCTCCTGATGCTCCTCTTAAAAAGATTCACAGACTACAGCATTTTTACGCTTGGTTCTTATACGGGCTGATGACATTCTCTTGGGCAACTGATAAGGAATTTAAACAACTTAAAGAGTTTAAAAGAGATGGTGTCATTGATAAGAAAGAATATCGAGGCCTAATGTTTGAAATGGTAAGCTGGAAAATAATTTATTATGCATACATGTTTGCTATACCGTACTTTTTTGGAAATATTTCTTTTGGATTCTGGTTAGTATGCTTCATTACATTACACTTTGTAGCTGGATTTATTTTAGCAACGATTTTTCAAACTGCTCACATTATGCCAGAGTGTGATTACCCTCATGCAAACGTAAATGGTACAGTTGAAAATAACTGGGCTATTCACCAATTACAAACCACTTCTAATTATGCTCCAAAGAGTAGGTTTTTCTCATGGTTTGTTGGTGGACTAAACTACCAAGTAGAGCATCATTTGTTTCCAAACATATGCCATGTACACTATAAAAACATTTCACACATAGTAAAGAAGAAAGCTGAAAAATATAATCTCCCTTACTATACACAGAAAAACTATTTATCAGCTTTAGTAGAACACACTAAAATGCTTAAATCATTAGGTAAGGCTGCTTAGTTTTGCAAATAATAGATACTAAAAAAAGACCACATTTGTGGTCTTTTTTAATATAGATTAACGATTTTCTATTTATGCTTCAGCTGTTGGTCCACTAAAACTTAATGGAATATTATTTAGGGAATCAATGTTTTTAATTTCTCCGTGCTGTGACTCATACTTAGATATGTTATCACTTAAAGCTTTTAACAAGCGTTTTGCATGTTGAGGAGTTAATAATACACGAGATTTAACCTTAGCCTTAGGAACGCCTGGCATAATTTTAATAAAGTCAAGAACAAACTCAGACGGCGAATGATTAATAATAGCCAAATTACTATACGTACCTTCAGCTACTTCTTCTGTTAACTCAATATTGAGACCTTTCTTTTTATTTTCTGACATAATTAAATTTACTAATCGTTAAGCTTCTTGTTGCTCTTCTTCTTTTTCCTTAGCAGACATCAACTCATTGAATTCTTCTTGAGAACCAACTACGATATCATCAAAGACACGAAGACCTGTTCCTGCAGGAATCTTATGACCTACAATAACGTTTTCTTTTAAGCCTTCTAACGTATCACGCTTACCGTTAATAGCAGCAGCGTTCAATACTTTAGTTGTTTCCTGGAAGGATGCTGCAGATACCCAACTATTGGTTTGTAGTGCAGCACTTGTAATTCCTTGAATCTTTTGCTCACTTGTTGCAGGTACTGCATCTCTAACCTCAACAGTTTTCAAATCTTTACGCTTTAACCTTGAGTTTTCTTCTCTTAGCTTTCTAGCAGAAATAATTTGACCTAATTTAAGGATTTGAGAGTCACCACTTTCTTCAACAACTTTCATTCCAAAGATTCTATCATTCTCTTCTAAGAATTCTAGCTTAGTTACAGTCTGACCATCTAGGAATCTAGTATCACCAGCATCAACAATTGACATTTTTCTCATCATTTGTCGTACAACAACTTCAAAGTGCTTGTCGTTAATTTTCATCCCTTGAAGTCTATAAACCTCTTGGATTTCATTAACAATATACTCCTGAACTGCTGTAGGTCCTTTAATTCTTAGAATATCAGATGGTGTAATAGCTCCATCACATAAAGGCATTCCAGACTTCACGAAATCGTTTTCCTGAACCAATATATGTTTAGATAATGGGATAAGGTATTTTGAAACCTCTCCAGTTTTTGAAGTGATTATTACTTCCTTATTACCTCTCTTGATTTTTGAACCAAAAGATACAATACCATCAATCTCTGTTACAACAGCAGGATTAGATGGGTTACGTGCTTCGAATAATTCGGTTACACGTGGTAAACCACCCGTAATATCACCTAATGAAGATGCAAGTCTAGGTATCTTAGCGATAATTTGACCTGGCTTAATTTTTTGATTATCATCTACAGATAAGTGAGCTTTTACTGGAATACTGTAAGAGCGTGAGTTTTCGTCTTTCTTACTAACGATACTGATTGTAGGGTTAAGAGTTTTATCTTTTCTCTCAATCATTACCTTCTCTTCGAAGCCAGTCTGCTCATCCGATTCAACTCGGAATGAAAGACCTTCAACGATATCCTTAAACACAACTTTTCCTTCAAATTCAGAAACAATAATCGCATTATACGGATCCCAGTCACAAATTTTAGTTCCCTTCTTCACTTTCATACCGGGCTCTACATATAAATTAGAACCGTAAGGAATATTACTTGATGATAAAACTATTCCTAATTTTTCATCAATAATTCTTACTTCAGATGTTCTACTTATAACCATTTGTACCTTTTCACCTTCTTCGTTTACGGTTTCAATAGTTTTTAAGTCATCAATTTCTAACTTACCATCGTACTTAGTAACAATACTAGATTCTGATGCTATTTTAGAAGCTGTACCACCAAAGTGGAATGTTCTAAGTGTTAGCTGTGTACCAGGCTCACCAATTGATTGTGCAGCTACAACACCTACAGTATCACCAGAAACAGCCATATTACCAGTAGAAAGATTTCTTCCATAACACTTGGCACATACACCTTTCTTAGCTTCACATGTAAGTACTGAACGTACTTCAACGGATTCAACGTGAGCATTTTCAATTGCTTGAGCTGTTTTTTCAACAATCATTTCATCAGAAGTAACAATAATGTTCCCATTCTGATCATAAACATTGTGTAGTGAAACACGCCCAACAATTCTATCTTTTAAAGATTCTACAATTTCATCGTTTTTCTTGTAAGCTGAAATCTCTAAACCTCTTAATGTACCGCAATCTTCAATTTTTACGACAACATCTTGAGAAGCATCAACTAAACGACGAGTTAAGTAACCGGCATCTGCTGTTTTAAGAGCAGTATCGGCAAGACCTTTACGAGCACCGTGAGTAGAAATAAAGTACTCAAGGATTGAAAGACCTTCTTTGAAGTTTGCAATAATTGGGTTTTCAATAATCGCCGCTCCACTCTTATCACCAGATTTTTGTGGTTTGGCCATAAGGCCTCTCATACCACCTAACTGCTTAATCTGTTCTTTAGAACCCCTTGCACCAGAATCAAGCATCATGTAAACAGAGTTGAATCCATCTTTATCAGAACTCAATTGCTTCATTACTTTTTCTGTCAAGTGTGCATTGGTATTCGACCAAATATCAATAACCTGGTTGTATCTTTCATTATTGGTAATGAATCCCATGTTATAGTTAGAAGTAACTTCGTCAACTTGATTGTAAGCATCTGTTATCATAGTGTCCTTTTCATCAGGAATAATAACATCACCTAAGTTAAACGATAATCCGCCTTTAAATGCAAAGTGATAACCAATACCCTTAATAGCATCTAGGAATTCTGCAGTTTTTGCAATTCCTGAAATGCTTAATACCTCACCAATGATGTCTCTTAAGGCTTTCTTGGTTAATAATTGGTCAATATATCCTACTTCAGAAGGAACGTGTTCGTTAAATAACACTCTACCAACAGTAGTTTCTAAAAGTTTAGTAGTGAATTCTTCGCCTTCTTTGATTGAAGTTCTCACCTTAATAATTGAGTGCAAATCAACAATAGATTCGTTGAAAGCAATCTTAACTTCTTCTTCAGAATAGAAAGATAATCCTTCACCTTTAGCTCCTTTTAAGGACTTAGTCATGTAATATAATCCCAATACCATATCCTGAGATGGAACTGTAACCGGAGCGCCATTCGCAGGGTTTAGAATATTGTGAGATGCTAACATAAGTAACTGAGCTTCTAAAACTGCAGCCTCACCTAAAGGTAAGTGTACCGCCATTTGGTCACCATCAAAATCGGCGTTAAATGCTGTACAAACTAGAGGGTGAAGACGAATTGCCTTACCTTCAATCATTACTGGTTGGAAAGCTTGTATACCTAATCTGTGCAGAGTTGGGGCACGATTTAAAAGAACTGGATGTCCTTTCATTACGTTTTCTAAAATATCCCAAACTACTGGCTCTCTTTTATCAATAATTTTTTTAGCAGATTTTACTGTCTTAACAATACCTCTGTCAATCATCTTACGGATGATGAATGGCTTGAATAATTCAGCTGCCATATTCTTTGGCAATCCACATTCGTGCATTTTTAATTCTGGTCCAACAACAATTACCGAACGAGCAGAATAATCTACACGCTTACCTAATAAGTTCTGACGAAAACGTCCTTGTTTTCCTTTTAAACTATCAGATAATGATTTTAATGCACGGTTTGATTCTGTTTTAACAGCACTTGATTTTCTTGAGTTATCAAATAATGAGTCTACAGATTCTTGAAGCATTCTCTTTTCATTTCTAAGAATTACTTCAGGTGCTTTAATTTCAATTAATCGCTTTAGCCTGTTGTTTCTGATAATCACTCTTCTATACAAGTCATTTAAATCAGAAGTAGCAAAACGACCTCCATCTAATGGGACTAATGGTCTTAATTCTGGTGGAATAACCGGAATTACTTTGACTATCATCCACTCTGGCTTATTTTCAATTCTGGAGTTTGCATCTCTGAAAGACTCTATTACTTGTAATCGTTTTAAAGCCTCAGCTTTTCTCTGTTGAGATGTTTCTGTGCTGGCTTTATGTCTTAAATCAAATGATAATTGATCTAAGTCTAAACGACGTAGTAATTCGACAAGAGCTTCAGCACCCATTTTGGCAATAAATTTATTTGGGTCTTCATCGTCTAAATAACGATTCTCTGGTGGTAATTGCTCTAGAGCATCCAAGTACTCATCTTCTGTAAGGAAATCCATATAATTTAATGGCTCACCTTCAGCATTTTTGGCTAAACCTGCTTGAATTACTACATATCTTTCATAATAGATTATCATGTCAAGCTTTTTACTTGGTAATCCAAGTAGATAACCGATTTTGTTTGGATTAGATTTAGAATACCAAATATGAGCAACAGGAACTACCAATTGAATGTGTCCGGTTCTTTCTCTTCTAACTTTTTTCTCAGTTACTTCAACACCACAACGGTCACAAACGATTCCTCTGTATCGGATTCTTTTATACTTACCACAATGACATTCGAAGTCTTTTGTAGGTCCGAAAATTCTTTCACAAAACAAACCATCTCTTTCTGGTTTATAAGTTCTATAGTTAATAGTCTCTGGTTTTGTAACCTCACCGCTTGACTTTGAAAGCATGTCCTCAGGTGATGCAAGACTAATTGTAATGTTATTAAAACTTATGTTAACTTCTTTATTACCTTTTCTTACTGCCATATCTATATGTGTAGATTATTAAGAATTATATTAATTAGTCTAGAGTTACTTTTAGTCCAAGACCTAGTAGCTCGTGCATTAGTACATTAAATGATTCTGGAATACCAGGTGTTGGCATTGGACTTCCTTTCACAATTGCTTCATAAGCTTTCGCACGTCCAACAACATCATCCGATTTTACTGTAAGCATTTCTTGCAAGATATTGGATGCTCCATATCCTTCAAGTGCCCACACCTCCATCTCACCAAGTCTCTGACCACCAAACTGAGCTTTACCTCCTAGTGGTTGCTGTGTAATCAATGAGTATGGTCCAATAGAACGAGCATGCATCTTATCATCAACCATGTGACCTAGTTTAAGCATATATATGATACCAACTGTTGCTGGTTGATCAAATCGCTCTCCGGTACCACCATCGTAAAGATAAGTTTGCCCAAATCTTGGAAGACCTGCTTCATCTGTTTCTTTGTTGATGTCATCAATAGAAGCACCATCAAATACAGGAGTGAAGTATTTTCTGTCTAACTTTTGTCCAGCCCACCCTAGTACAGTTTCATATATCTGTCCAAGGTTCATACGCGAAGGTACACCTAGTGGGTTTAATACGATATCAACAGTAGAACCATCTTCTAGGAACGGCATATCTTCGTCACGTACTATTTTTGCTACAATACCTTTGTTACCGTGTCTTCCAGCTAATTTATCACCAACTTGAACTTTACGTTTTTTAGCGACATATACCTTAGCCAATTTAAGAACACCTGCAGGTAGTTCATCTCCAACTGTCACTGCAAATTTCTTTCTACGGAAATCACTTAACAACTCGCTGTTCTTGAATAGATAATTGTTCATTAACAAATGAACTTTAGCGTTTAAATCTTTGTCAACAACCCACTTAGAGGCTCTAACATTGAATGTTTCATAATCTATTGCTTGTAGAGTCTTTAGTGTATACTTAACTCCTTTTGAGATTAAATCATCACCAAGCAAACTAACAATACCTTGAGAAGTTTTACCACTCAACAAGGTAAATAGTTTATTAACTAAAACATTTTTTAAGTCAGCTGATAATTTGTTATAATCCTTTTCAAGTTCAGCAACGGTTTCTTTATCCATTGCTCGGGTTCTTTTATCCTTGATAGATTTTGAGAACAGTTTTTTGTCTATTACAACACCTTTAAATGAAGGTCTTGCTTTAAGTGAAGCATCTTTTACATCACCTGCCTTGTCACCAAAGATTGCTTTAAGAAGCTTTTCTTCTGGTGTAGGGTCAGACTCACCTTTAGGTGTAATTTTACCGATGATTATATCACCAGCTTTAATATCTGCACCTACTCGAATCATACCATTTTCATCAAGATCTTTTGTGGCTTCTTCTGAAACATTTGGAATGTCTGCTGTTAGCTCTTCTGGTCCTCTCTTAGTATCTCTTACATTTACCAACATCTCTTCAATGTGAATAGATGTAAATAAGTCTTCACGAACAACACGCTCAGAAAGAACGATAGCATCCTCAAAGTTGTATCCTTTCCATGGCATAAACGCCACTTTCAAGTTTCTACCAATAGCCAATTCACCATTTTGTGTAGCATAACCTTCACATAATACCTGACCTTTTACAACCTTATCGCCTTTTACAACAATAGGTTTTAGGTTGATACATGTATTTTGGTTAGTCTTTTTAAACTTCGTTAGACTGTAAACCTTTACATCATCATCAAATGACAATAAACGTTCTTCATCCGTTTTATCGTAACGAATATGAATTTCATTAGCATCAACATATTCTACTGTACCTTTCCCTTTAGCGTTTACAAGTACACGTGAGTCACGAGCAACTTGTGGCTCAAGTCCTGTTCCAACAATTGGTGCTTCAGCTTGTAGTAATGGAACTGCCTGACGCATCATGTTCGATCCCATCAATGCACGGTTAGCATCATCATGCTCCAAGAATGGAATAAGAGATGCTGCAATTGATGCAATTTGGTTAGGAGCGACGTCCATTAAACTAATATTCTGCGGCTCTGTTACTGGATAATCACCTTCAAATCTTGCTTTTACACGATCAATTTCAAATTTTCCAGAATCAGCTACAGGAGCATTAGCCTGAGCAATTGTCATATCGTTTTCTTCCTCAGCAGTCAAGTAAATTGGGGCTTCGTTCAACTGAACAACGCCTTCTTTTACTTTTCTGTAAGGCGTTTCAATAAATCCAAGACTATTCACTTTTGCATAAACACAAAGTGAAGAAATAAGACCAATGTTTGGTCCTTCAGGAGTTTCAATTGGACATAATCTACCATAGTGAGTATAGTGTACATCACGCACCTCAAAACCAGCTCTTTCTCTTGAAAGACCACCAGGTCCTAGAGCAGACATTCTACGTTTGTGAGTTACCTCTGCTAATGGATTTGTTTGATCCATAAACTGAGATAGCTGATTAGTTCCAAAGAATGAATTAATTACAGAAGATAATGTCTTTGCATTAATCAAATCAACTGGTGTAAATACTTCGTTATCTCTTACGTTCATTCTTTCTCTAATGGTTCTAGCCATTCTTGAAAGACCTAAACTGAACTGATTTGATAACTGCTCACCAACTGTTCTTACTCTTCTGTTACTTAAGTGATCAATATCATCAACATTAGTTTTAGAGTTAGCTAACTCAACTAAGTTCTTGATAATTGAAATAATATCTTCTTTAGTTAGGATTTGTATGTCTGAATCAACATTCAAACCTAATTTTTTGTTAATTCTAAAACGACCTACTTCACCAAGACTGTATCGTTGATCAGAGAAAAACAACTTGTCAATTATGCCTCTAGCTGTTTCCTCATCTGGTGGCTCAGCATTACGGAGTTGTCTGTAGATATAAATTACAGCTTCCTTTTCTGAGTTAGTAGGGTCTTTTTGTAGAGTATTGTAAATTATAGCATACTCTGATGTACTAATATCTTCTTTATGAAGAAGTACTGTTTTTGAGCCTGAATCAATTATATCATCAATGTGCTCTTTCTCGATAATTGTCTCTCTATCAACAATTACTTCGTTTCTTTCGATTGAAACAACCTCACCAGTATCTTCATCAACGAAGTCTTCAATCCAAGTTTTTAATATTCTTGCTGCAAGTTTTCGTCCAACAACTCTTTTAAGAGATGCTTTACTAACTCTTACTTCATCTGCAAGATCGAATATTTCTAAAATATCTTTATCATTTTCAAAGCCAATAGACCTTAATAATGTTGTTACAGGCAACTTTTTCTTTCTGTCAATGTAAGCATACATTACATTGTGAATATCCGTAGCAAATTCTATCCATGAACCTTTAAATGGAATAACTCTAGCTGAGTAAAGTTTAGCTCCATTGGAATGGAAACTGTGTCCAAAGAAAACACCTGGAGAACGATGCAATTGTGAAACTACCACACGCTCAGCACCGTTAATTACAAATGACCCCTTTGGAGTAACATAAGGTACAGAACCTAAAAACACCTCTTGTTCTATGGTTTCAAAATCCTCATGATCAGGGTCAGTACAATACAATTTAAGTTTTGCTTTCAAAGGTACTTTGTACGTTAAACCTCTTTCAATACACTCTTCAATGGAATATCTTGGTGGGTCAATAGCGTAGTCAATAAACTCTAAAACAAAATTATTTCTTGAGTCAGAAATAGGAAAGTGATCATTGAACACTCTACATAGTCCTTCTTCTTTTCTTCTGTCAGATGATGCTCCTATTTGAAAGAAATCCCTAAATGCACCAATTTGAATATCCAAAAAATCTGGGTATTCAAGCTGATTCTTAGTTGAAGCAAAATTGATTCTATTGGTAGTTTTATTTGAAGTCAATTTAGTATGTTTTTTTGTTATAAAATGAATTGTTTGTAACCACAAAAGGGTCTAAGCTTTAAACGGATGTTTAAAGCCTAAACCTTTAGGGATGATGATGTAAACTTATTTAAGCTCAACTTCAGCACCTGCACCCTCTAATTGAGTTTTCAATGCTTCTGCTTCGTCTTTTGCTACACCTTCCTTGATTGGAGCTGGCGCACCGTCTACAATATCTTTAGCTTCTTTTAATCCAAGACCAGTTAACTCTTTTACAAGTTTTACTACTGCTAACTTAGAACCTCCAGCGGCTGTTAATATTACATCAAATTCTGATTTCTCTTCAGCAGCGTCACCGCCACCTCCAACAGCAGGTCCTGCTACAGCTACAGCAGCAGCTGCAGGTTCAATACCATACTCGTCTTTTAAGATATCAGCTAATTCACTTACTTCTTTAACAGTTAAGTTTACTAACTGTTCTGCGAAAGCTTTTAAATCTGCCATTTTAATTTAGTTTAAGTTTGTTATAAATTCTATTTAATGTGGAAGCATTAAAAATTAGTGGTGCGTAATCACTAAGATTTTTATTCTGATCTCTCAGATAATGTTTTAATTATTCCAGAAAGTGTTCCTCCTGCTGATTGCAGAGAAGAGATAACTGTTTTCGGAGGAGATTGTAATAATGTAATAATATCGCCAATTAACTCGTCTTTCGACTTTAATGAGCATAATACCTCCACTTGATCATCTCCGAAATAAAAACTTTCTTCTATGTAAGCCGATTTTAAAATTGGCTTTTCTTGTTTCTTTCTGAATTCTTTTATAATTTTTGCTGGAGCATTTGATGACTCTGCGAACATAACTGCAGTATTTCCTTTTAAAGAATCATACATTTGTTCGAAGTCGATTTCATTTTTCTCCATAGCCTTCTTTAAAAGTGTATTCTTGATTACTTGAATCTGAACATCACTTTTGTAGCATAAACGTCTTAAGTTACTGCTACTTTCAGCATTTAAACCTGAAATATCTGTCAGGTAAAAATTCTTATTGTCAACTAACTGAACGCTTAGTGCGTCAATAGCTTTATTTTTTTCTTCTCTTGTCATAACTGTTTATGATTTAGATTGATTTTTCATCAATACGAACACTTGGACTCATAGTACTTGACATGTACACGCTTTGCACGTATGTACCTTTTGAAGCTGATGGTTTTAACTTCAAAATAGTTTGTAATAATTCACTAGCATTGTCAACAATTTTCGAAGCTTCGAATGATGACTTTCCGATAGCACAGTGAATAATACCAAACTTATCTACTTTGAAATCAATTTTACCTTTTTTCACATCAGAAACTGCTTTACCAACTTCCATTGTTACTGTACCAGTTTTAGGGTTAGGCATTAAGCCTCTTGGTCCAAGGATACGTCCTAGAGCACCAAGCTTACCCATAACTGAAGGCATAGTAATTATAACATCAACATCAGTCCACCCGTCTTTGAGCTTAGCTATGTAGTCTTCTAATCCTACATAATCTGCACCTGCTTCTTTAGCTTCTGCTTCTTTGTCTGCAGTAACTAAGGCAAGAACTTTTACTTCTTTTCCAGTTCCGTGAGGAAGAGTAACTACTCCTCTGACCATTTGGTTTGCTTGTCTAGGGTCAACACCTAATTTGACTGAGATATCTACTGATGCGTCAAATTTAGTTTTTGAAACAGATTTCATTAAACCAGCAGCGTCAGTAAGAGAATAGGCTACAGACTTATCAATCTGAGCTGTCGCTTCTTTCATATTTTTACTTAGTCTAGCCATAGTGTTATTTTTTTTGTGGAGCGGTTCCACCTTTAACATTTAATCCCATACTTCTGGCTGTACCGGCAATCATCATCATTGCTGAATCAATAGAGAAGGCATTTAAATCTGCCATTTTATCTTCTGCAATAGATTTAACCTGATCCCATGTCACAGAACCTACTTTATTTCTATTTGGTTCTCCTGAACCTTTTTTCTTTTTGGATGCTTCCAATAGTTGTACAGCTGCTGGGGCAGTTTTGATGACAAATTCAAACGATTTATCAGCGTATACGGTAATTACAACCGGTAAAACTTTTCCTTGCTTATCCTGAGTTCTAGCATTAAACTGCTTACAGAACTCCATGATATTAACACCAGCCGCACCAAGAGCAGGACCTACTGGTGGCGACGGGTTTGCTGCGCCTCCTCTGACCTGTAATTTGACAACTTTACTAATTTCTTTAGCCATTGCTTTGATTTATTTTTGATTTTTCTGTGTCAGAAACTGGAAGCAAAATGTTTCTGAAACATTAAATCGGTTAACACAAATTATTCTTTTTCAACTTGCATAAAACTCAATTCAACAGGAGTTTTACGACCAAATATTTTTACTGTAACTTTTAATTTTTTCTTTTGCTCGTCAATTTCTTCAATTAATCCGCTAAAAGAATTGAAAGGTCCGTCAATGACCTTCACAGATTCGCCTACAACAAATGGGATAACGATTTCCTCATCAGTAATTGCAAGCTCATCAACTTTACCTAGAATTCTGTTAACTTCAGATGTTCTCATTGGAACAGGGTCACCGCCTTTGGTGGCTCCTAAAAATCCGATAACACCAGGTATTGATCTGATAATGTGAGGTACTTCTCCAACTAGATTGGCTTCAACTAGAATGTATCCAGGAAAGAAATTTCTTTCTTTGCTCACTTTCTTACCTTTTCTAATTTGAAATACTTTTTCAGTAGGAACTAATATTTGAGAAACAAAATCGCTAAGATTTAATCTTGAGATTTCATTTTCAATGTAAGCGGACACTTTTTTCTCTTGTCCACCTATAGCTCTAACAACGTACCAATGTTTATCTGCCATTTCTTTATTTAAAACAAGTCATAAAAAACTTCCAAAATATTTCGGAAACTTAAATCCATTACATAAACAATCAATGCAATTATTAGGGATGCTACTGCAACCACAATAGAACTGCTCTGCAACTCTTTCCAAGTTGGCCAAGAGACCTTGTTCATTAGATCATCTGCTGACTCTTTTATATACTCGACAAATCTTGCCATTTCTCTTTACTTTTTGCACGGGTGGAGAGACTCGAACTCCCAACCAATGGTTTTGGAGACCACTACTCTACCAATTGAGCTACACCCGTAAAACAGCAATGAGCAAAGCCTAATTAAAGACTTTACCCTATTGCTGCAATAATTTATAATTACTAGTTTAAAATCTCAGTAATCTGACCAGCACCTACTGTTCTACCACCCTCACGGATTGCAAAACGTAAACCTACGCTCATCGCTACTTTGTTGATTAATTCAACTGTAATTGTTAAGTTATCACCTGGCATAACCATTTCAGTTCCATCAGGTAAATGGATTTCTCCTGTTACATCAGTCGTTCTTAAGTAGAACTGTGGACGATATTTGTTGTGGAATGGGGTATGACGTCCACCCTCTTCTTTTTTCAGGATATAAACCTCAGCTTTAAATCTAGTGTGAGGAGTTACTGAGCCTGGCTTGCAGATTACCATACCTCTTTTGATATCTGATTTCTCAATACCACGTAGAAGGATACCTACATTATCACCCGCTTCACCTCTATCTAAGATTTTACGGAACATTTCAACACCAGTAACAGTTGAGCCTAATTTCTCAGCACCCATACCGATGATATCAACTGCATCACCTGTGTTTGCAACACCTGTTTCGATACGACCGGTAGCAACAGTACCACGTCCTGTAATAGTAAATACATCCTCGATTGGCATCAAGAAGTCTTTAGCGTTATCACGAACTGGTTCTGGAATATACGCATCAACACTATCCATTAATTTCATTACTGTATCTACCCACTGAGCTTCACCGTTAAGTGCACCCAAAGCAGATCCTGAAACCACAGGAGCGTTATCGCCATCATAGTCGTAGAAAGAAAGCAATTCTCTTACTTCCATTTCTACTAATTCTAAAAGCTCCTCATCATCAACCATGTCCACTTTATTAAGGAATACAACGACAGCAGGAACACCTACCTGACGAGCTAATAAGATGTGCTCTCTTGTTTGAGGCATAGGACCATCAGTGGCCGCACATACTAAAATTGCACCATCCATTTGAGCAGCACCAGTAACCATGTTCTTTACGTAATCGGCGTGACCTGGACAGTCAACGTGAGCGTAGTGACGGTTAACAGTTTCATACTCTACGTGAGCAGTGTTAATAGTAATACCTCTTTCTTTTTCTTCTGGAGCGTTATCGATAGAGTCAAACGCTTGAGCCTCAGCCAATCCAGCGTCCGCCAATACCTTAGTAATAGCGGCAGTTAAGGTAGTTTTACCGTGGTCAACATGACCAATAGTACCAATGTTCAAGTGTGGCTTGGTACGATTAAAATTCTCTTTTGCCATAGCTAGCTATTTTAAATTAGTTTAAAAAGTTAATACCTTCTATAAAAGAAAGGCTGTTTTTTTATCAGTTGAGCCAATGACGGGATTTGAACCCGTGACCTCTTCCTTACCAAGGAAACGCTCTACCCCTGAGCTACATCGGCTTAGATTAAGAGCGGGAGACGGGATTCGAACCCGCGACCCTCAGCTTGGAAGGCTGATGCTCTGGCCAGCTGAGCTACTCCC
>JADHMQ010000010.1 GCA_016779935.1 Flavobacteriales bacterium | reverse complement strand
ATTTCATCAGAAATAGATGATATGGCATCAACAGGAACTTCAATAGAAGCGTTATTAGATAAATCCACAGCATAGCCATTATTTGCAATCAACCCATTATTAGAAGCGTTTTCTGCACTAAACTGTATGGAGTTTGTAGGTTCAGAGTTTGTAAATGAAAATTCTATAATTAGATTGTCAGTTCAGTTCCAAACAAAAGGGCTTGAAAAAATAATTTTATTAGCTCCACTATTGAAAGTGTAGTTGCTGTTATAAACTTCTGTGAAATTTGAGAGTTCTGGTGTTTTGGGGTCTAATTCAGCAAGTGAAGTTTCTTTAATTTTTACTTTAAAAAAGCTTAGAGCCCCAGCATTTGAACTTTCCAATTCTAAACCATCAATTTCACCAGTACTAAAGCCAGCTGCAATAAGTTCACTTGCTGTATATAGAAATTGTGATTTTCCTGAGAATTGACTACCATCAAGTGATTCAGAATCTGTTAAGCTGCCCGTCGAGATTTGAAAAGAATTTTCATTAGTGACATTATTGACACTTACTAGGTCCTGTTCATATTGATAATAATTATATACTTCTTGTGAAGTATAATCAAATGTTGTTCCACTATAGTTTGATACAATATAATTGGGATGAGAATAAACAACCGAATCTACTCTTGTAGAGTCATACAGATAAGTATTACATGAAGCGTCCCATTCGCCACAGCCTTGATCTTTGTTGGATGAGTTTGATACTAAGTTGTTTTTACAACGCATATTATATAGCATCAATACTTTTTCAATAGGAGTATTTGGCAAAACTGAAAAGTCAATGATGGTGTCTCGAATGCCAGGAGACCATTGATTTACACCATAGGTCTGGGTATAATTGAAGGACTCTATGACGATTGTGTCACCTGCTTGCTGTGCTTTTGAGGTCGAAAACAAAGAGTAAACGACTACAAAGAGTAGTATTAATTTTTTCATAGTTATAAGGTAATTTATTTATCCTATAAAAGTAGGTGTTTAAGACGAAAAATAAAAATGGCTATTAAGCCATTTTTATTTTCAATCCTTTATCTAAAGCGTCTAGGAAGTCTTCCGTAACAACGTAATGACTTTCGTTAAGGTCTTTTCCGTGAATACAAAGTGCTAAATCTTTAGTCATCGTACCGCTTTCTACCGTTTCAACACAAACGTCTTCTAAAGTTTGACAGAAATCAATTAGTGCTTGGTTGTTGTCAAGTTTCCCTCTGAAAGCTAACCCTCTTGTCCATGCGAAAATAGAAGCAATTGGATTAGTTGAGGTTTTCTTACCCTGTTGGTGTTGTCTATAGTGACGTGTAACAGTTCCGTGAGCCGCTTCAGCTTCCATAACATCACCTTCAGGAGTTACAAGTGTTGAAGTCATTAGACCTAATGATCCAAATCCTTGAGCAACTGTATCTGATTGAACATCGCCGTCGTAGTTTTTACATGCCCATACAAAAGCACCATTCCATTTTAGTGCTGAGGCAACCATGTCGTCAATTAAACGGTGTTCGTAAATGATTCCAGCCTTATCAAAGTCAGCTTTAAATTCATTTTGATATACTTCTTCAAAAATATCTTTAAAGCGTCCGTCATAAGCTTTAAGAATAGTGTTTTTTGTAGAAAGGTATAATGGCCATCCTTTTGAAAGCGCTTGGTTGAAACAAGAACGTGCAAAGCCATAAATAGATTCATCAGTGTTGTACATACTCATTGCTACACCACCTTGTCCCTCAAATTGATAAACTTCCCAAGATACTTCCTCGCCATTTTCAGGGGTAAAGGTCATAGTTAATTTGCCATTTCCTTTGATAACAGTATCTGTAGCTTTGTATTGGTCTCCAAATGCATGACGTCCAATACAAATAGGTTGTGTCCAGTTTGGAACAAGTCTAGGAACATTTTTGCAGATGATAGGCTCTCTGAAAACAGTACCACCAACAATATTTCTGATAGTTCCGTTTGGCGAACGCCACATTTTTTTCAATCCGAATTCTTCTACACGTTGTTCATCTGGAGTAATTGTAGCACATTTAATTCCTACCTTATATTCTTTGATAGCATTAGCAGCATCAATAGTGATTTGGTCATCAGTATTATCACGGCTTTCCATGCCTAAATCGTAATATTTAATATCTAAATCAAGATATGGAAGGATTAATTTATCTTTAATAAACTTCCAAATGATTCTTGTCATTTCATCTCCGTCCAATTCAACTACTGGATTATCTACTTTGATTTTGCTCATGATTTTTTTATTCAAATTATAAGTTTGCAAATGTACTATTTAGTATCCGAAAACATCTTCTAAAGTTAGAAATTTTACTTCGCCATACTCTTTAAGCGCTTTCAGGTCTAAGTCTTCTTTATTTCCAAGTACTAATATGGTGTAATCCTTTCCACTCATATAGTTATTATGAAAATCTGTAAGATCAGACATGTCGAATTGCTCTATAGAGTCATAGATGTCTTTTCTTGAATCATAGTCATAGCCCAATCGCTTAGCTGCTTCATAGTTAAACAGAACTCTATCTTTAGTAATTCTTTCAGTACGTATTTTCTGAACGACTGCATCCTTAGCATTTTCAAGATTTGCTTCAACTTCAGGAAGCTCATCTAGTAACTCATTCATACCAATCATCGCTTCTTTAAGCTTATCGGCTTGAGTGCCAATGTATGCCATTACATAATGCGATTTGTCCATTTCTCTTGGCGAGCTGTATGTGCTGTACACCGAATAGGCTAAGGCTTTTGATTCTCTCAAGGTTTGGAATACAATACTTCCCATGCTTCCCCCGAAATACTCATTGTGTAACTTTATTAAAGGCATATTTTCTTTGTTGAATGTTTCACCTTTTGAAACCATTAGTATTTCGGCTTGTTTCATGTCATAATCAACAACATAAACTGATGTTTTATTGATGTCTAGTTCAGTAAAATCATTGATTTCTGTTATAGGATTTAGGTTATCTTTTAAAGGGTGTAAACTCTGAACAGATGCAGAAGCGTCTTCTAAAGATTTTGGTCCATAATACAATATTCTGTGCTCATACGACGT
The DNA here is from genome assembly GCA_016779935.1 of Flavobacteriales bacterium. Classification (NCBI taxonomy): domain Bacteria; kingdom Pseudomonadati; phylum Bacteroidota; class Flavobacteriia; order Flavobacteriales; species Flavobacteriales bacterium. The sequence goes on along the minus strand of JADHMQ010000010.1, from coordinate 65,372 downwards.
CATGTTTCGAATAATATCAATCAACTCATCAGATGATATTGCCATTATTTCAGCATCAGACAGATTATTAGTAAATGGGTTGTTTGGTCCATATTTGGCGTAATTATTCATTCCGCTATATAGTATGGTACGCTTATTTAATTTTGCGTCGGCTCTTTTCTTGAGTACATCCATTTTAAGGTTTTCAAGAGCTTCTTCGTCGGCGACAACTTCAGATAATAGTTTTTCAAATAGTCCTACTGAAGCCTCGAAATTATCGTCTAGTCCGGAAAGTGAAATATAGCTTTGTTCGTTTTGGCTATTTACGGAAACTTCACAACCAAGTTTGTAGAATTCTTCTTTTTTCTGAGCGGGAGAAATATCTTCTGTTCCTAAATAATTGAAGTACTCGATAGCCATGCTTAGCTTTTTATCGTGGTTATTTCCTCTGTCGCTGATGTAATATAGTTTAAAACGGCTATTTTCTGTGTTTTGCTTGTGGATAAATGGAACGCCGATATCTGTTTGCTGAATATCGTCTTCGTAATTTAAGAACTCAGGCTCAATTTCGTTTAATTCAGCCTCAGTGATGGCTTTTAAGAAGTCTGACTGAGCGTCTCTGTTTACTTCAACAGGTGTAATGGCTGGTTTAGCAACTTTAATAACACTCTTATCTTCACCAAGGTTTTTTCTTACCAACACATAATTGTCGTTGTAGTATTTGTTGGCCACTTCAACTACCTCTTCTTTAGTAATACTTTCGAGAACGTCCATTTCATTAATGTAGTCTTCCCATTCTATATTTTGAATAAAGGCTTTTACAAATTCGTCCGCTCTTGATGAGTTACTTTCATAGGTTTTTATTTTTGAGAGTTTCATATCACTGATGATAGCAGGGATTAACCAATCTGGGAAATCTCCACTCTTAACCTTTTCAATCTCTAAAAGTAATAGGTCTTTTAATTCATCAAGCGATTGCCCTTGTTTTGGTGAGCCGTAAATAATATGTGTACTGTAATCAGTTAGTATGTATGGGAAACAGCTTGCTTGTAATACCTTTTGTTCTTGGTTGAGGTTTAGGTCAATAAGGCCCGCTTGGCTGTTGCTCAAAATCATGTCTATAATTTTCATGACTTTGGTGTCTTTATCTTTAGAGCCTGGGAAGCGGTAGCCTAAGTATAAACGTTCAGCATCAGGGCCATAAACGTCTTTGACTATTGGCTCAGTTATAGGCTCTTCTATACCAGGAATAAATTCGGGGTCTTCTTTTCTCTCGAATGAACCAAACTTTTCATTTATCCATGTGATAACTGAATCGGGGTCAAAATCTCCTGACATACATATTGCCATATTATTTGGAACATAATTTTTGTTGAAGTACTTTCTAATTTCTTTGATTGAAGGGTTTTTCAAGTGTTCAACTGTTCCGATGGTAGTCTGTGTGCCATAAGTGTGGTTTTTGAATAGTCCAGAAAGAAGGGCTTCGAACATTTTACGCCCGTCTGTATCCATGCCTATGTTTTTTTCTTCGTACACCGCCTCTAATTCAGTGTGGAATAGACGGAAAACAGGCATGCGGAAACGCTCAGCTTCTATGTCTAACCACTTTTCAAGTTGATTAGATGGAATATCATTTAGATAAACTGTCGCTTCGGCAGAGGTGTAGGCATTTGTTCCTTTAGCCCCTACACTAGAAATCATTTTATCGTATTCGTTGGCAATAGCAAATTTAGCAGCCTCTCCAGAAATAGAATCTATTTGCCCCCAAACCCTGTCTCTATTGACAGTATCTGTCATATCAATTTGTCGGTACTCTTCGTATAGCTCTTCTATTTTTTCAAGCATAGGAGCTTCTTTAGAATAATCCAACGAACCGTACTTGTCTGTGCCTTTAAACAGCATGTGCTCTAGGTAATGAGCCAGACCTGTAGCGTCAGCAGGGTCATTTTTACTACCTGCTCTTACGGCAATATAAGTTTGTACTCTTGGTGCATCTTTGTAAACGCTCAAGTAAACTTTAAGTCCATTATCTAAAGTATAGAGTCTAGACTTCATTGGGTCATTCTTAACGGTTTCGTATTTATTTTCAATTTTACTCATGTCCTGTGTTACGTTAAATACTATCCACCCTAGTGCAAGTAGAATGAGGATAAATGTTAGTTTAGTTTTCATAGTTGTCAATTAATTAATAATCTAGTTCAAGATTAAATTGGTTTTTTAATTCTAATAGTATTGGTTTTTTTTCTGCCATTTTTTTGAACTTATCTTCATCGGTATAAGCCGTTAATTCTTTTTGTTCCAATTGTTTGACGTCAATTTTTAGTGATAATATGTCGTTCTTTAGTTTGTTTTTTAAGAAGTAAACCAAGTTTGTTTTCTCTTCGATTAACACTTCTTCTTGTACTTTATTGTCGACGGTTAAGGTAATGTTATAATTTTCTTCTACTTTGAACTTCTTTTCATTCAATATAGAAAATAAATTATGTTTTCCTTCCTTCTGTTTGAGAGTGCTATATTCAGTCCAAACGGTTTCTAAATCAGAAAGAGTGAAAGGTGTTTCTCTTTGGTTTAAAACCTTTTGTTCCTCAACGTTTTCCTTTTCTTCACTTTCGTTTTTGTTAATTTTTATTGAAATGGTCTTCTTTTCAATAGTGTCTTTGAAATTGACAATTTTAATGGATTTTTTATCGTCCTTTTCAATAACTATTTCTTCTTTTGCAATGGGTTTAGAAACAGCTTCGGCAGTTTTTTCTCCTTGCTCTTTGGCCTTTTTTTCCTCTGATTTAGGCTGTTTTTCAGTCTGTTTTTTTACTACGAAAGTTTTTTTTTCAGTAGAACTTGAAAGAGAGTCAATGCTGCACAATTGCATTAGGGTTATTTCTATAAGTAGACGTTGATTTTTGCTGAGTTTATAGCTCAAATCTACCTTATTACAAAGCTCTAAGCCTTTCAAAAGGTATTCTTGTTTCCAATTTTGACTTTGCTCTAGATATCGTTTTTTAACGTTTTCACCTTCTTCCAACAGACTAAGGGTAGAAGGGTCTTTAGCGACCAATAGATTTCGGAAGTGCATGCCTAATCCATTGATAAAGTGATGTCCATCAAAACCACTGTTCAGAATATCATTGAATAAATTCAGTGAGCTAGGAATATCGTTGTTGGCAAGAGCATCAGTCGCTTTAAAGTAGTAGTCATAGTCCAGAATGTTTAGGTTGGCTATAACGTCTTTGTATGTCAAATTATTACCGCAAAAACTAATGATTTGATCGAAGATAGAAAGAGCATCTCTTAAGGCACCGTCAGCCTTTTGGGCGATGGTATGCAAGGCTTCTTCTTCGGCCGTTATTCCTTCACTTTTAGCGACATAGGCTAAATGATTGGCGATGTCCTCAATTTGAATTCTTTTGAAATCAAAGATTTGACAACGGGACAAAATGGTAGGAATTATCTTATGCTTTTCGGTAGTTGCTAGTATGAATAGGGCATGAGCCGGTGGCTCTTCCAATGTTTTTAGGAAGGCATTGAAGGCAGCTTGTGAAAGCATGTGCACCTCATCAATAATGTAAATATTGTATTTCCCAACTTGAGGGGCAAAGCGCACTTGGTCGACTAGTTCTCTGATTTTATCCACCCCATTGTTTGAGGCAGCATCCAATTCGTGAATATTGAACGAATGACTGTCGTTAAAGCCATTACAAGAGTCACAATTATCACAAGCCTCAATGTTTTCAGTGAGGTTCATGCAATTGATGGTCTTGGCGAGTATTCTGGCACAAGAGGTTTTACCAACGCCTCTAGGTCCGCAGAACAAAAAGGCTTGTGCTAAATGATTGTTCTTAATGGCATTCTTTAGAGTGTTTGTAATGGACTGCTGACCTACTACTGTATCAAAAGTAGAAGGACGGTATTTACGAGCCGAGACAACAAAATTTTCCATCAATAATTTTTGCGAAAACAAATATAATATAATGATTGAAAAGTTGAGTTTTTATTTGAGATTGTTTACATTTGAGCTCTACGATTTATTAAAGCCGATCCCCCTTTACAATATAATTTATGAAATGGTTTGACTACGCCTTGGGGCATAACTAGTGTATTAAATTAATTTTAAAGAAGATGAAAGCCAAAAAAACCTACTTGATGACTTGCCACATAGCTGGACTACAATACTATGATGCTCTAGAAGTTTGGAGCGATTTAAAAACAGGCTTGGAATTGAGCATTGAGCCCGAACTCGATAATAAGTTCGACAGGCATGCTTTGGCGGTAAAATGGAAAGACGCCAAGTTGGGTTATATTCCAAGAGGAGAGAACAGGCATATGGCAAAGATTTTGAAAGCGGGCTGGAACCCTTATCAAGTGCTTATAGAAAGTATTTATGATGACAGACCCATGAACGAACGGATAGAATTGTGTGTGAGAATTTTGGATAAGGAGGAATAAAAAATGCCCCGTAGAAAGACGAGGCGACTTAATGTTGTGCTAAAATACAATTTGAAAGCGATTCACAACGTATGCTGTCAATTAAGTTCTGCATACCTTGTTGTGCTAAAATACAATTTGAAAGCGATTCACAACTATTGATATTGCACACAACAGGCACTTCGGCAAGCTCAGCGCAGTTTTTGTTGTGCTAAAACATATTTTGAAGCTAATCGAAACGGAATAATCCTTAGTGTGATTTCTTTTTCCTTACTTTTGCAGTCTTAATATAAACTCTTAAAACATGGAAAATGCAAATATTTTGCTTGAAAAAACATTGGATTTTGTGACTTACTACGGCCCAAAAGTATTGGGTGCTATCTTAATCTTTTTCATAGGGTCTTGGATAATCAAAAAAATGTTAATGGGTGTCGAAAAGCTCCTATCCAAAACAAAGTATGACCTAACTCTTCAGCGCTTCTTTAGCAATATTTTGTCCTGGTCTTTCAAAATAATTCTTGTCCTAATGGTTGTGTCCACACTAGGAATTGACATTACAGCTTTTGCAGCCATCATAGCGGCAGCAGGTTTGGCTGTAGGTTTAGCCCTACAAGGATCACTTTCCAATTTTGCTGGTGGAGTACTTATTATGGTGTTCAAACCATACAAAATTGGCGATTTGGTAGAAGCTCAAGGCGTGATTGGTGAGGTGTCCGAAATAGATATTTTCAATACTCGATTAGTCTCACCAGATAATAAAATGATAGTTGTGCCCAATGGCGCTATGGCAAATGGAAATATCATCAACTATACTGCCGAAGGTAAAATTCGAGTAGATTTAGAAGTGGGGGTGTCCTACGATTCCGATATCAAAAAAACGAAAGAAGTATTGTTAAAAGTATTAACAGATAATTCTAAGGTCTTGCAAAGCCCTGCTCCTTTTGTTGGTGTTAGTCAATTGGCAGACAGTTCAGTACAGTTTGTAGTGCGGCCCTATTGTAAGCCAGCAGACTATTGGGAAGTTTATTTTGGTACCTATGAAAATGTAAAAATAGCACTCAACCAAGCTGAAATAGAGATCCCTTTTCCACATACTGTATTTATAAATAAATAGTGATGTAAAACGTAGGATTTAAAAGCTATTTTTTTGGAAAGATAGCCTTTGAGAAAGTCTGTTCGCGAAATCTTTGTTTTTATGAAAACTTTGGCTTAGATTTGCATCCCTTTTTTACGAGAGGGTAAACGAAATTTTAAACCAAAATAATTAACTATGAATCATTACGAAACCGTTTTCATTTTGAATCCCGTTTTATCTGAAGAGCAGATAAAGGAGACGGTTCAGAAGTTCAAAAAGCTTCTCAAAGATAGTAAGTCAAAAGTTGTTGTTGAAGAAAACTGGGGCCTCAAAAAGATGGCATACAGCATTCAGAAGAAAAGAACAGGCTTCTATTATTTGATGGAATTCACTTCTGAAGACCGCGAAATAATTAACAAGCTTGAATTAGCATACAAGCGTGACGAACGCCTAATGCGTTGGATAACTGTAAAGTTAGACAAGCACGCACTTGCTTATGCTGAACGAAGAAGAAAAAGACTAAATACTAACGAAAAACAGGAGGCATAATCATGGCAGATAACATTAGATATCTATCTCCAGTAGATGTAAACAACAGAAATACAAAGAAGTATTGCCGTTTCAAAAAAGCGGGTATTAAATATATCGATTACAAAGACCCTGATTTCCTAATGCGTTTTGTAAACCAACAAGGAAAAATTCTTCCAAGAAGAATTACTGGTACGTCTTTGAAATTTCAAAGAAAAGTCTCACAAGCAATCAAAAGATGTCGTCATTTGGCCCTAATGCCATATGTTGGTGATATGCTAAAATAAGTTAAAACTATGGAATTGATATTATTACAAGACGTAGAGAAATTAGGATTTAAGGATGAGATTGTAAACGTGAAAAACGGTTACGGTCGTAACTTCTTAATTCCTGGTGGAAAGGCTGTTTTAGCTACTGAAGCAGCACGTAAAGTTTTAGAAGAAAACTTGCGTCAGAGAGCAAAAAAGGAAAACAAACTTATTGATGACTCTAAAAAGGTTGCGGAAAAAATTAATGGACTTACTGTAAAAATTGCAGCTAAGACTGTTGAAGGTGGAAAGCAATTATTTGGTTCTATCACGTCTAACCACTTAGCTGAAGAGCTCGAGAAATTAGGTTTTACTATAGACAAGAAGTTTGTTAAATTAAACAATATTAAAACAGTTGGAGTATACGATGCTGAAGTGCGTTTGCATAGAGAAGTAAAAGCTTCACTTTCAGTTGAGGTAGTTCCTGCAAAGTAATGTTCAACCAACTATAATTTAGAAAATGCCTTCGCTTGTCGAGGGCATTTTTTTTATTCGTGCCTCAAAGCCTCAATGGGGTCAAGCTTTGCCGCTTTGGCAGCAGGGAAATATCCCGAAACTAAACCAACAAAAACACAGAGAGCAATACCAGATAGAATCCAAACCCAAGGGACAATAAAACTAGAGCCGATATACAGGGAGGTCACATTGCCAATAAGTATACCAAACACTATCCCCATAATGCCGCCCAATTGACATATTACAATCGCTTCAATCAAAAATTGCCAACGAATTATAGAGGAAGTGGCACCAATGGCTTTACGCGTTCCTATTTCTTTAGTACGTTCCGTTACAGAAACCAACATAATATTCATGAGTCCTATTGCAGAGCCGAAAAGCGTAATTATGCCAATGATAAGGGCAGCCAGTGTAACGTACTTTATATTTTCGAGTAATATTTGGGTAATGTTATCGCTTCTAATGATTTCGAAGTTATCTTCTTCAACAGGCTTTAAGCCTCTAACGATACGCATTTCAGAAATAGCATTACCAATAGTAGCGTTTAGCGATGACGTTTTTTGAGAGAATACACTAATGGTAAAGGATTGATTAGCATAGCCAAAATATTGCCTGGCAGTAGTGATAGGGATTAGACAAGTTTTATCCCCGCCAAAAGTAGCGCTAGAGCCTTTTTCTTTTAAAATGCCTATAACTCTGTATTTACTGTTTCCAATAGAGATAAGCTCGCCAATTGGTGAAACGTTCTCAAACAGTTTGTCTACTATTTCTTTTCCAATAATTACTACATGCTTTCCAATTTCCGTTTCGTCTTTGGTGAAGTTCCTACCCTCTGATAAATCGTAGCCAGCAGTTTGTAGGTAATTTTCATCAGTGCCTGTAACTTGAGTGTTGGGGTCTGATTTTGTGGATTTGTATTTTAAAACAGCCGTACTGCTTGCCCATGTTGAGATTGAGGTAGTAGAGGCAAAACGCTCTTTAAATCGTTTAGCTTCAGCATAAGTAATGGATGCATACCGTTTTGGTTTTGTCCCTTTTTTGCCGACTCTAACGTTTGAGCTTTTGTTTCTAATATTAAAGGTATTAGAGCCCATGCGTGTAAAGTTTTCGCTAATGCTAGATTTAATGGATTCAATAGCCGTTTGAATACCTACTAAAGCAGATATACCAATGGCAATAACGAAAATAGTCAGGACTGTTCGAAGAAGATTAGTTCGTATCGACTGAAGAGCAATCTTTATATTTTCAATGACTAATTTCATCAGTGCTAATGTACGGTTTTCTCTTGTAATACTGGATTTAAAAAATTACTTTTGCAAGGCTAAAAATAAGGTTTAACGTTATCAAAATTTACACACATTATGGCATTTGACATTGAAATGATTAAAGCAGTTTATGCTAAATTTCCACAAGGCGTAGAACGTGCAAGAACACTAGTAGGCAAACCCTTGACTTTAGCAGAAAAGATTCTATATACTCACTTGTGGAATGAAAATAACGATAAAGCATTCTCAAGAGGTGTAGATTATGTTGACTTTGGTCCTGACCGAGTAGCTATGCAGGATGCAACTGCTCAAATGGCACTCCTTCAATTTATGCAAGCAGGAAAAGACAAAGTAGCTGTACCTTCAACAGCTCATGCCGATCACCTTATTCAAGCCAAAATTGGAGCAGATAAAGATTTACAAGAAAGTTTGAACACCAATAATGAGGTATTCAATTTTTTAAGTTCTGTATGTAATAAATACGGCATTGGCTTTTGGAAGCCAGGAGCAGGGATTATTCACCAAGTAGTCTTAGAAAATTATGCCTTCCCAGGAGGTATGATGATAGGAACAGATTCTCACACTGTAAATGCAGGTGGATTGGGTATGGTTGCTATTGGTGTGGGTGGTGCCGATGCTGTAGACGTAATGGCAGGGATGCCTTGGGAATTGAAATTTCCAAAATTGATAGGTGTTAAGCTTACAGGAAAACTTAACGGTTGGACTTCTGCTAAAGATGTTATATTAAAGGTGGCAGGAATACTTACTGTAAAAGGTGGTACGGGCTGTATTGTTGAATATTTTGGAGAAGGTGCCGAGTCGCTTTCTTGTACAGGAAAAGGAACCATTTGCAATATGGGTGCTGAAATAGGAGCTACTACCTCTACTTTTGGTTATGACGAGAGTATGGAAAGATACCTCAGAGCAACAGGCAGAAACGATGTTGCTGATGCAGCCAACCAAGTCAAAGAACATTTGACTGGTGATGCAGAAGTTTATGCAAACCCTGAGCAGTACTTTGATGAGGTCATTGAAATCAACCTTTCAGAATTAACGCCGCATTTGAACGGTCCTTTTACGCCAGATTTGGCAACGCCAGTTTCAGAAATGAAAGACAAAGCCAGAGCAAACGATTGGCCTTTAGATATTGAATGGGCATTGATAGGCTCATGTACTAACTCCTCTTATGAAGACTTAACACGTGCTGCCTCTATTGTCGAAGATGCCGTTGCTAAAGGACTAGAGCCTAAAGCAACTTTAGGAATAAATCCTGGCTCGGAGCAAGTGCGTTATACTGCTGAAAGAGACGGTCTTATTGACAGCTTTAACAAGTTTGAGTCGACTCGAATTTTTACAAACGCTTGCGGACCATGTATTGGTCAGTGGGATAGAGAAGGGGCTGACAAACAAGAAAAAAACTCCATCGTTCACTCTTTTAACAGAAACTTTGCTAAACGAGCAGATGGTAACCCCAATACACACGCCTTTGTAGCCTCGCCAGAAATGGTAGCGGCAATAGCCATTTCAGGGCGATTAGATTTTAACCCTATTTCGGATACATTAACGAATAAAAATGGCGAAGAAGTTAGCTTAGCAGAGCCTACAGGTTTAGAATTACCAGAAAAAGGATTTGATGTACAAGATAACGGATACCAAGCTCCAGCTATTGATGGTAGTGGCGTAGAAGTAGTGGTTAATCCAGACTCTAACAGACTGCAATTGCTAACGCCTTTCACTCCATGGAATGGCGGTAATATAACAGGGGCTAAATTACTTATCAAAGCACAGGGCAAATGTACCACTGACCATATATCAATGGCAGGTCCATGGTTGAGGTTCAGAGGACATTTGGATAATATCTCTAACAATTGCCTCATTGGAGCAGTTAATGCCTTTGGCGGTGCTGTTAACAGCGTAGTTAATCAATTGGATGGTAGTAAAGACGAAGTGCCCAATGTAGCTAGAGCATATAAAGCGGCTGGCGTTGATACTATCGTAGTGGGTGACCACAATTACGGTGAAGGCTCATCTAGAGAGCATGCTGCTATGGAGCCTCGTCATTTGGGGGTAAGAGCCGTGATAGTAAAATCTTTTGCAAGGATTCACGAAACGAACTTGAAAAAACAAGGGATGCTTGGCTTGACTTTTGCTAACGAAAGCGATTACGATTTAATACGAGAAGACGATACCTTTAACTTAATTGATTTAGCAAATTTTGCGCCTCAAAAACAATTGACTTTAGAGGTGCTTCATACTGACGGCTCAACAGATAGCATACTATTAAACCATACTTACAATGCTCAGCAAATCGATTGGTTTAAGGCGGGTTCTGCACTAAATCTAATTAGAGAACAAAACGCTTAAACCACTTTGTTACAAAGATATTAAACGCATCAACTTGTATTGATGCGTTTTTTTTATTCACTTAATAAAAAAATGACGTTTTGGTAACAAAATTCATGCTTTAAATGATAGTATGTAAATTTAATTTGTCAGTGTAAATTCTCTTTTATCGATATTAATAATTTGTTTATCTATTAAATCCCGTATTTCGTCGAAATACGGTGAGGGGGTGATTTTTTTTATAAATTGATAGGGAATCAAAACTTATACTATTATGAAAAAACATCTACTATTGTTAGTATTTCTATTACTAACCACTTTTTCTTTCTCTCAAATTAAAGTAGGAGAGGGTACTGAAACTGGAAAAAGTATACCTATAGAGGCATATTATGGTTATTCTTATTCTCAAAGTATATACTCTTCTACTTTAATAGGTGTTTCTGGTGATATAACGGCTATTATCTATTATGGAACTCCTAGTTTGGATTTATCTTTTGCGGATGACTGGAATGTATATATCGGTCATACTAGCCAATCCTCATTTGCTGGCACATCATCTTGGATAGATATCTCTACATTTGATACTGTGTATTCAGGCACCGTTTCTGTAGTTGGTGATACCGTTCATATTGTTTTCGATAGTGCTTTTAGCTATAATGGTACAGAAAACATAGTTCTCGCTGTTGAAGATAATGCTGGAGGTTATGGTGCTTGGGGTAATCATTTTTATTGTACAGAGGGAGTAACAAATAATTCTATTTATTACTTTAATGATTCTAATAACCCTGACCCTTCTTCACCGCCTCAAGGGGCAGTAAATGCATTTTATCCCAATATAACCTTTCATGGTTTGGTGCAAACGTGTCAAAAACCAGATAGTTTATCAATGGACAGTTTGACTGCTTCCTCAGCTTATTTTGAGTGGGTTGCCGATTCGACATCTAATTTCGTAGTTAATGTGGTTGAAACGGCTAATTCAACAGTAGCTTTCTCTGATACGTTGCTAGCTATTGGAACGTCTACATCTATAAATGCACTTACACCTAATACCAATTATGATTTTTTAGTTAAAGAGATTTGTGGTGCAGGTGATACATCTATTTTAACGACAATTAATTTTACTACACTTTGTCAATCCCAAGTTCCTGATTATCTTGAAACGTTTACAAATCACCTCTCTAATTGTTGGACAAGACGAAGAGGCATTATTTCAGATTCTACATCCTTTACTAACTTTGAAACATCAAATTGGGATTCTGGAGTTTTTGCTAATACGGGGAGTGATGATGCCGCTAAAATAAATGTATATGGTAATGTAAACGATTGGCTTATAAGTCCAACTATTGATTTAGGGGATGGTTCAATTGCTTATCAATTGGAATTTGATGCAGCCTTAACGTCTTACAATAGCACTTCTGCAAATACTTTTGGCAGTGATGACCAGTTTTCAGTAGTTATCTCAGAGAATAATGGACTAACTTGGAGTCAAAATGACACCTTAAGAACATGGGGTCCTGGAATGACTTTTTCAAACTCTGGCGAATCGGTTGTAATAGATCTTTCTGCTTATACTGATGAGATTAAAATAGCATTTTATGCTTATTCACCAATCATCAATAATGATATAGATTTATATATCGATAATTTTGAAGTAACAGAAATACCCCCTTGCCCTAACCCAATAAATTTAGATGCAAGCTCTATAATGGATACTTCAGCTATTTTAAGTTGGTCAGGAAATTCTAACGATTCTATTTATTACGTAGAATTAGGTGCTCTAGGTTTTGAGTTGGGGACAGGATTTCTTATAGAATCCAATACTGATAGTTTATTGATGAATTCATTAACTCAGTCAACAGAATATGAGTTTTATGTAACTATTTTATGCGCTGGTTTGGATTCGAGTGAATGGGTAGGCCCATTTTCGTTTATAACAGGCTGCGGTGCAACTTCGCCACCATCAACTCTTGAAACGTTTGACGATGTATTACCTAACATATGTTGGTCTCAGGCAAAAGGTTTATTAAGCGATACTACCCAGTTTACGAGCATGTTAAGTTCAAATTGGACGGAAGATGGTTTTGGTAATGATGGATATACAGGCTCTGCTCGTATTAATATATATGGAGAATATGTAAACGATTGGCTTATTACAAACTCATTTGATTTAGGAACAGCCCAAACCAATTATCAAGTTGAATTTGATTTAGGCTTAACAAATTATTTTGGCACCAATGGTTCAAATTTAGGAAGTGACGATAAATTTGCTTTTATCATTTCAACAGATAATGGTAATACATGGTCAAGCGCTAATGTTTTGCAAGAATGGAATGATTCAAACTCAATTAGCGTAGAAGATAAAATTGTAATCGATTTATCTCCTTATTCAGGAAAGGTAAAGTTTGCTTTTTATGGTGAATCACAACTGAGTAATCAAGATATAAATGTATATGTAGATAATTTTAGGATTAATAAATGTACTGACTATATCTTTATTGAAGATACGGTTTGTACTAGTTTTATATCACCATCTGGATTTGCTTATGATTCTACAGGCATTTATACAGATACAATCTCATTACAGACCTGTGATAGTGTCTTCATAATGGATATTGTTGTTAATAATGTAACATTTGATTTTTTGGAAATAATTGAGTGTGATACTTTTGTGTCTATTACAGGAAATCAATATACTGAAACGGGAATTTATTTTGACACCATTCCAAATACAAACAATTGTGATAGTATAATTGAGACTTATCTTTCAGTTTTATATGTAGACTTATCAATAGATATGTTTTATAACTTTAACCTTTCATCCAATGAAAGCGATCCTTCCGCATCTTACCAGTGGGTAAACTGTGAGGATTTAACTCCAATTATTGGAGCGACTAGTGCTGACTTTACAGCTTCAGAATTGGGTGAGTATGCCTGCAAGATTACTATTGGTAATTGTACTCAACTTTCAGAATGTATTGCGGTGACATCCCTCGATTCTGTAACCTCTATATATCAGTTTGAAAAGTCAGATGTAGAGGTCTATCCAAATCCGAACAATGGTTATTTTACAATAGATTTGAATAAGTTGCCTAATGACTTGAAGCTATCCATTTCAAATACCCTAGGTCAAGTGGTTTATGCACAAGAAGTGGATGATTTTAAGGTCAATATCGAATTAACAGATGTTGAAAAAGGGGTATATATATTGAACTTGAAAAATGATAATTTATCCTTTAACAAACGTATTCTGATTAAGTAAAATTAGTTTTTAACTAGAATTAAGGTTAATAAGGAGGCTTTTTTTAAGCCTCCTTATTTTTTGTGCTCATTAATTGTCTATAATTGTCGATAGCTACAAAGTAATTAGGGTCTTCTACCACATTAACCTCGCATATCTTCTCTGCTTTTTTAATGAGTTTAATACAGTCAGAAGATAAATGTCTGAGGTGAATGCTTTTGCCATTCTTCAAATACTTCTCAGTTAGCTTATTGATAGACTCTATGGCTGACTGATCAGTAATTTTGGATTCTTTAAAGTCAATAATAACTTCTTTAGGGTCGTTAGCTACGTCAAATTTACTTTGAAATAACTCAATAGAACCAAAGAATAATGGTCCATATATTTCGTAATGTTTTACTCCGTGTTCGTCAATGTGTTTTCTAGCTCTAATGCGTTTAGCATTTTCCCAAGAAAAGACTAAAGAGGATACAATGACACCAGCAATTACAGCAATGGCTAAATCAAATATTACAGTCATTCCAGTAACAAGAATAATCACAAATACATCACTTACCGGCACTTTATTCCATACTTTAAAACTACTCCAAGCAAAGGTACCAATAACTACCATGAACATTACGCCAACTAGTGCAGCAATAGGAACCATTTCAATGTAAGTAGAGCCAAATAATATAAAACCTAATAAGGCTAAGGCAGCAGTAATGCCCGAAAGTCGCCCTCTACCACCAGATTTGATATTGATGATGCTCTGTCCAATCATAGCACAACCGCCCATTCCGCCAAAGAAACCATTTACAAAATTAGCAGCTCCCTGAGCCACACATTCTCTGTTTCCATGTCCGTGAGAATCTGTAAGCTCATCGATAAGATTCAATGTCATTAGTGACTCAATGAGCCCAATAGCAGCAAGAATAAGCGCGTAAGGCGTTATAAATCGTAGCGTCTCAAAACTCAATGTAATCATAGGTACGTTGAAGCTTGGCAAGCCCGCTTTTATACCTTCGCCACCATTAGAAATAATAAAAGATTTAACGGTTTCAGTTTCTAAACCTCCAAAAATGACGATTAATGATACTATCACAATTGCCGTTAAAGCAGCAGGCACTTTCTTGGTTAACATGGGCAAGAAATACATAATAGCCATTGTTAACCCTACTAGAGCTAACATAATATATAGAGTGCCACCATTGAGCCATTCTCCATTAGATTTAAACATTCCGAGCTGAGAAATAAAAATAACTATTGCCAATCCATTAACAAAACCCATCATAACGGAGTGCGGAATCATCCTAACAAATTTCCCTAGCCTTAATGCTCCAGCAGACATTTGAAAAATTCCAGCTAAAATAAGAGTAGCAAAGAGGTATTGTAGACCAGCACCATCATTGCCACCGAGTATATTTCCTTCACTTACCAAATGAACCATTACAACAGCTAAAGCGCCCGTTGCTCCAGAAATCATTCCTGGTCTACCACCAAAAATAGAGGTGATTAAGCCCATCATAAAAGCACCATATAAACCAACAATTGGTGAAATACCTGCTACAAATGCAAAGGCTACAGCCTCAGGTACAAGTGCGAGTGCTACGGTAAGTCCTGAAAGGATATCGTCTTTTACACTTCCGTTTGTTTTGTCAATAAATCTAAAATTGCTCAATGAGTTATTGTTTTGATTAAGTCGGCAAAAGTAGGTTTTTCAATGGATTGTTTAAAAAATCATCTAATTATTATTCCGTTTTTAATTGTACATTCGATTGTATGTTTAAAAAAGATAATAAAGCAACCATTTGGTCTTGGGCATTTTATGATTTTGCCAATTCGGCCTTCACTACTTTAGTGGTAACCTTTGTATATGGAACTTATTTTACAAAATCAATAGCACCAACAGAAATTGAAGGGACACAATGGTGGTCTTGGGCAGTGTCACTAACTGCTATTGTTGTGGCAGTTACATCGCCTTTTTTGGGAGCTATCGCCGATGAGGTAGGTGCTAGAAAAAAAATAATGGCAATTTCTACTTTCATCTGCATTTCTGCTACAGCCTTGCTCTTTTTTCCACTTGAAGGGCAAGTGGCATATGCTTTGCTATTATTTGTGATTGCTAATATTAGTTTTGAGATAGGTACAGTTTTTTGTAATGCATATTTGCCAGATATATCTTCAGAAAAAAGAATGGGAAAGACCTCCGGATTAGCTTGGGGTTTGGGCTATTTAGGTGGACTAATTGCTTTAGCGCTATCATTAGTACTATTGGTTCAGTCCGAAGCGCCAATTTTTGGTTTTGATGTTGACAGTGGTGAACATATTAGGGCAACGAACTTATTGGTTGCTGTATGGTTTCTTATCTTTAGTTTGCCTCTAATTTTTGGCGTCAAAGAGGCTAAAAAGAATAAAGAAATTTCAATAAAAACCGTTTTAAAACAAGCCTTTGAGCAATTAAAAAACACCTTCAAGAAAGTAAAAGACCATAAAACAATTTATCGTTTCCTCCTGGCGCGCTTATTCTATAATGATGCCTTAGTTACCATTTTTGCTTTTGGAGGAATATATGCCTCAACTACTGTTGGTTTCTCATTCGAAGAAATAATGATGCTAGGCATTGTTTTGAATATTTTAGCTGGACTTGGGGCTTTTATCTTCGGGTATTTCGATGATAGAATAGGAAGTAAAAAGGTCGTCAATTGGAGTATTGTATTTTTAGCATTGGCATGCGTCATAGCTATTTTATCACCTGAGCTACCTGGCTTATTTGAATTGATTTTTGGAGGTAGCCTTATCCCTCAATGGTTCAATTCTAAAAACTTATTTTGGTTAGCGGCAATTTTTATTGGTCTCTTTTCAGGACCAAATCAATCCTCTAGTCGTTCTTTGATGGCTCGAATTACCCCTAAAAAAAATAGAAATGAATTTTTTGGTTTTTATGCCTTTTCGGGTAAGGCCACTGCTTTTGTTGGACCATTATTTTTTGGCATGGCGACTTCATACTTCAACACTCAGCAAGCAGGATTATTTGTTGTGATACTGTTATTTAGTTGTGGATACCTT
The DNA here is from genome assembly GCA_016779935.1 of Flavobacteriales bacterium. Lineage (NCBI taxonomy): Bacteria > Pseudomonadati > Bacteroidota > Flavobacteriia > Flavobacteriales > Flavobacteriales bacterium. The sequence continues at coordinate 48,710 of JADHMQ010000010.1, read as the reverse complement.
TTTTTGAAAAAAGTTTAAAAGCCAACAGATTTAGTATCTTTGTTACATGCGTTTAATCTTAGTTTGTTTTCTTTTTTCATCACAGATTTTTGCTCAGCAATATTTAAGTAAAGAAGGTGTAGTTAGTTTTTATTCTGAAGCACCAATAGAAAACATTGAAGCTGTAAATAAAAAAGCAACTGGAGTTGTTGACTTAAGAACTGGCGGTTTTGCTTTTCAAATTTTGATTGAAGATTTCGTATTTCCCAACTCTCTTATGCAAGAACACTTTAACGAAAGTTATATGGAAAGCGAAAAATTCCCTAATTCGACATTTACTGGCGTTATCCCTGATATTTCAAGTCTTGATTTGTCTGAAGAACAAACCATTGATGTAAAAGGTAATTTTCTACTTCATGGCATTAACCGTCAAATGAATATGACGGCTACCATTTCGTTGAAAGATGACAAACTGACGATTGGTTCGAAATTTGATATTATATTGGATGATTTCAATATTGATATTCCAAAAATAATGATGTATAAAATTGCTGAGGAAATAAATGTTAACATAGAGATGAATCTTCAAAAACTCTCCAATGATTAGATTAATACTACTGATGCTTTTGTCAACCGCCCAATTTTCGTTTGGTCAAGATTTATTGAGCTTATTGAATGAGGATAATGCTGAACCCAAAGTTGTCAGTTCTTTATTTAAAGATAGTAGAGTAGTAAATGCTCAATCCTCTAAACAATCTTCAAAAGGAGAATTTAAATTTTTAATTCAACACCGCTTTGGTACTTTAAATTCTGGCTTTTATAACCTTTGGGGTTTAGATAATTCACAAGTCAGGATGGGTTTAGACTATGGTGTGTCTGACCGAATAGCAGTGAGTGTAGGGCGTAGCTCTACCAACAAACAATACGACGCATCTTTAAAAGGAAAAATTTTGAATCAATCCGATAAATCTCCAGTAGTTTTATCTGTTTTTTCGGCATTGTTTTTAGCACACCCTTCAGAGTCATTACGACAGCAAGCAGATTACGATTTTCTAAATCAGATATCTTTTGCCAATCAGCTCATCATAGCTCGAAAGTTTAGTTCCAAGTTTTCGGCGATCGTTTTACCTACTCATGTTCATTTGAATCAATTTGTCTTTGGCACCTCTTCTGACCCGTTGTTTTTAGGTCTAGGAGGACGTTATAAATTCTCTAAAAGAGTAACATTAAATGGGGAGTATTTTTACGCATTAAGTGAACTCTCATCAACCCATCAAAACATGTTGTCTATTGGATTTGATATTGAAACTGGCGGACATGTTTTCTCATTGCATTTAAGTAACTCTAGAGGGATGAATGAACATGTATTTCTAACTCAGACTAGTGGCGACTTCTTTGAAGGCGATATCTATTTTGGGTTTAATATTTCAAGAGTTTTTGAATGGTAAACAATACAATGCAATCAGATATAGCTATTATTGGTGGTGGAATTGTAGGACTTTCCTGTGCCTTTAAAATTCAACAAGAATATCCTCATTTGAATCTATTGGTTTTAGAGAAAGAAGATATTTTAGCAGCTCATCAGACTGGGCGTAATTCTGGCGTAATTCATTCCGGATTATACTATAAACCTGGTTCTTTCAGGGCTAAAAATTGTGTAAACGGAAGAAAGCAATTGGTCGAATTTGCAAAAGAACACAGCATCAATCACGATGTTTGTGGCAAGGTTGTTGTTGCAGTTGATAATGAAGAGCTGAATAGGCTAGATGGAATATATGAAAGGGGTAAAGCTAACGGACTTCTTGGTGTAGAAAAAATCACAAAGGAAAGGCTAAAAGAAATTGAGCCACATGTAGAAGGTGTTGCAGCTTTATGGGTGCCCGAATCTGGAATAATTGATTTTGTAGGCGTAACCAATAAATTGGCTGAACGGATTAAAGGCATAAACTCAAATAGTCAAATCATTACTTCTTGTGAGGTAAAATCCTTTGATGAAGACACTATTCATACGTCAAAAGGACGATTTGAGGTTAATTATAAAGTGTTCTGTGCTGGATTATTTTCCGATAGAATGGCACAAAAAGATAATGTTGATTCGGATGTAAGAATTGTCGGTTTTAGAGGCGATTATTATGACCTTTCAGAAAAAGGAAAATCAAAAGTCAAAAATTTAATTTACCCCGTGCCAAACCCAGAATTTCCATTTTTAGGAGTTCATTTTACTAGAATGGTTGATGGCACGATTGAGTGTGGACCAAATGCGGTATTTACCTTTAAGCGAGAAGGCTATGGTAAAACGGACTTTGATTTCAGAGATACTTTTGAAGCCTTGTTGTACAAAGGCACTTGGAAATTGTTTTTCAAACATTGGAGGTTTGGACTAAAAGAATATAAAAGAGCATTTTCCAAGCGATTATTTTTGAAAGAATTAAATAGATTAATACCTTCGTTGACGATGGATGATATTGTAGAAGGACGAAGTGGGGTAAGAGCTATGGCATTAGGTCACGATGGAGATGTTTTTGATGATTTCAAAATTGAATGTAAAGGCAATAGTATTCATGTGTTGAATGCTCCCTCGCCAGCTGCAACAGCTTGTTTATCCATTGGTGATGAAGTGCTAGAAATAGTTAAAAAGAATTTTAGTTTAACTTAGCGATATATGTTGAAAATATTTGGCTTTAACAAGAAAGAGAAAGTATCTATCCAAGAATTGGCAGTGGTTTATACCAAAACCCTATTCGAAGTTATTGAATTGGGCTTTCCTGAAATCATTGAATTTGTAAATGATAACCGAAAATTTGAAGAGTCACCCAATTTAAAACTTGAGGATACAAACTGGTTTTTAATGATTGTATTTGCTGCAAATAATCATTCTTTATCTGAACATTTTGACGATGAAGTGGTTCATCGTTTGCACCACGCTAGCCTAAATGAGCTAATAGGTTTCTTTGATATGGAAGAGGATTTAGTTCGCGATATGTTTTTGGATTATGAACAGTTCTTTAAAGAGCAGTATTCAGATGATACAACAATCGAAAAAGCCATGGCAAAGTCAATATTTGTAAAGTATAACCTTAATGAATTTCAGGGCGATTTACTGAAAAATCAAAACGAGCCTAATCCTGTCTTTTTACAAGAACTAACAGATTTAATGAGTAATTTTATTTGGAATTGGTCTGACTATCTTGCCAAGTACAAGGTCAATTAAAGTTTTTCTATTCCAGTATAGTTAAAAGGAGAAATATCTTTTAAATAGTCTTTGAGGTCATCACTAATGGCAAGTCCATCAATAAATACAGCTAAAGTATCTTTCTCGATGACGCTATTCGTTCGAGTTAATTCTTTAAGTGCTTCATAAGGTTTTGGATAACCTTCTTTTCTCAGAATAGTCTGAATAGCTTCAGCCACTACAGCCCAATTATCATCCAAATCAGCATTAATAGCAGATTCGTTCAAAATCAATTTATTCAGCCCCTTTAGAATAGATTTAAAACCTAATAATGTATGTGCCATAGGTACACCAACGTTTCTTAGGACGGTGGAGTCTGTTAAATCTCTTTGAAGTCTAGAAACAGGAAGTTTCGAGGAAAGATGTTCAAATATAGCATTCGCTATTCCTAAGTTCCCTTCAGCATTTTCAAAGTCAATAGGGTTTACTTTATGAGGCATTGCCGATGAACCTACTTCGCCTTCTTTTATTTTTTGCTTGAAATAATTCATTGAAATATATGTCCACACATCTCGACTTAAATCAATGAGAATGGTATTAATACGCTTAAGATTATCGAAAAGAGCAGCGAGGTTATCGTAATGTTCTATCTGAGTAGTAACTTGTGAACGGTCTAGTCCAAGATTGTTATCTACAAAATCGTTTGAAAAAGAAACCCAATCGATTTCAGGGTAAGCAATGTGATGGGCATTAAAATTACCTGTTGCACCTCCAAATTTCGCGGAGAACGGCACCATGTTTAATAAGCCTATTTGTCGTTCAAGACGTTCGATAAATACCATTATTTCTTTACCCAGTAAGGTTGGGGATGCCGCTTGACCGTGTGTACGCGCTAATAATGGAATAGATGCCCATTCATTTTTTAAACTAATGAGTTTATCTAATAATTCCATATAGTTAGGAACGTAAACATCTTCAACAGATTCCTTAATAAGAAGAGGTGTAGCTGTGTTATTAATGTCTTGTGAGGTCAATGCAAAATGAATAAACTCTTTGTACTCACTTATTTTAAGCTCGTCAAAACGTTCTTTAATAAAATATTCTACAGCCTTAACGTCATGATTTGTAATGCTTTCGATATCCTTAATTTTCTGAGCGTCTTCATCGTCAAATTTTAGATAAATATCTCTCAAAGAACTGTATAAATCTGAATCAAAATTCTCAAGTTGTGGCAAAGGTAATTCGCAAAGAGAAATAAAGTATTCCACTTCTACTCTAAGTCGGTATTTTATTAGTGCTGCTTCTGAGTAAAAGACACTAAGTTCATTGGCTTTTGAATGGTATCGACCATCTATTGGAGAAATTGCAGTTAAAGCAGATAATGACATTAATCGTATGGTATTAGTATTGAACGCTGCAAATTTACACTTTTTGAATTTAGGCAATAAAAATCAGCCCAACTAAGTTGGACTGATTTAAAAATATTTTCAAAAGGGATTATTGTTTGATAAACCTAAGAATAGATGTTTTATCGTTTAACTGAACTTTTAGTGTATAGAAACCAGTAGATAAGTCGCTTATGTCTAGAGTTAAGAGCTGTTCGTCATCCAAAATACCGTAATTCTTTTCAAAAACTTTTTGACCTGTCATACTTAGGATGCTCAAATTAAGTGCTTGAGAACTAGGGTTAATCGAAATAGATAAGTTATCCATAGCCGGATTTGGCATTAACTGAACATTAATATCTTCCCAAGCAGAAATGCTAGTAGTAACACATTGAGTTTCGCAGTCAGCTAATGAAGAGTATTCTCCTTCACCAGTTCCAGGGTCAACACAAGCGTTAGATACACACTCCCAACTAGGTGTTACTTCTAAATCACCAGTGATTTCTATAATTCTAGCATCAATAACTTGCTTGCTGTCTTCATCTTGTACAAAGGCAACGACTCTACAATTTCCTAAGCCATTCCACAACCTATAAGAGTCTGCCGTTACATTTCCTACTGCAAAAATTGCTGATTCATTGACTGTAACGCTATTTCCATTACTCAAATCAGCAGTAGTTCCATCACCATCTGGAAGCATCTTCCTCAATACTTGAAAAAATTCACTTTCACCATTTGTTCCGGCAGTATTGTTATACTCATCTTCTACAACAGCGATATGAATACTGGCATTAGGATAGTCTACATAAGAGGTTACTGTAAGCTCAATGTCTAAATCTGTTCCATCTGTTGCAACTGCTGTTCCTTCTATTTTTATAAAAGATGGTGCCGCTGCATGCTCGTCTATTTCATCTTGAGAGCTAGATGTTGATATACCATCAATATGTGCCGATGGCACACCTTGCACGTTGTAATAACTTACTCTTGAAGCAACGTCGGCATTAAACGATTGGTCAGCACTTCCTGGCCAATTCACTTGATATTTAATAGCACCGACTTTAGCGTTTGATAATTCATTAACGTTATTGGCGTCAAGAAGTGTTTGGAAACCAGGGTTGAAGCTAGCGCAAGGACCGCAAGTATTACTTGTAAAGTGTTCAAATAATGGAATGCGTTGCGTTACAAATTCAACACTGATTATGGTAAAGTCAATGGAATTATTTGAAGTGTCTACATCAGAACCACCATTTATATTTTCAATAGTAACGGAAATATTTGCTGTGTCTAGAGTTGTCATTGACAATTGGTCAGCATGTGTAAAATCATAAGTGCCAAGAGTTGGAATTGATATTCCACTAACATTGTCGGTTAATGAATTTGTGCCGTCAGTCCAAACGATGTCCATTGAAGTAATAGTATCAGCTCCATAGTTTAGTATGCTTCCTTCGATATCAACATCTGCAGGAATCTGAATATAGGAAGGTATGCTTAAATCTGTTAAAATAGCATTGATACCAATTGGATTAAATGGTTGGTGAGAAACCATTACATCATCTACATAGAATGAATGTCCATTCAGGGGGAATAAATCAAGAGACGCTACTTCATTAACAGTATTTGAGAATGAGCCAATTGAATTATCATTGATAAATACTTCCCATTTGTTTAGTGTTAGATTAATTTTCACATCTAGCTTAAACCATTCTTCTGAAGGGTAGGTAGAGCTCAAGAAAACAGTGCCGCCACCTCCTGTAGAAAAGACAATAGTTCCGTCACTATTCATATTACAGTCAACAGCCCATGTGTTTCCAATTGTTGTTTCTGCTTGAAAGTTAAAGTATGCCCCACCATTAACGAAAAATCGTGATGAAAAATCAAAATCTCCTTGGTCAAAAACTTCACCGAAAGGCAAAACCACATCTTGTGGGCCACCATTTGCAGAAGAGGAAGAAAAATAAATAGATTGTGAGCCGCTATATGCGTTTGCCATAGTGGTCTGGACATCCTCAGTTCCTCCAGTAGTTCCAGACCAAGTTGTCCATAATGTATCGGCTTCTCCGATGTAATTTCCTAGCGCGTAAGATTCGAAATCGTCACTGAATGAAAATTGTGCGAATGTTGTCGTGAAAGAAAACAGTAAAAAAGCAATAGTAAATAATTTTTGCATTTTTTTTTAATTAATGTTTATTCAACAAGTTTAATGAAATAATTACGGACTTAAAAAACTTTAATCAAAAAACCTTTAATATTTTTGCACCATGGCTTCATTAATCATTATTATTTGTGTTGTTCTTTTAGCATTAGGATTATTGGGTTGTTTTGTGCCGGTTATTCCTGGACCCCCCTTGGCTTATGCGGCATTGCTAATCCTTTCAATATTCACGGACTATAAATTTGAAGATTCGGTATTAGTTCAATGGGCAGGAATAGTCATTGCCGTAACTGTAGCTGACTTTTGGCTTCAAGTCTATGGAGTTAAAAAATTTGGAGGCACTAAAAAAGCCATCAATGGTACCATGATTGGTCTGTTTGTAGGTCTGTTTGCTCCGATACCATTTGGGTTTATAATTGGTCCATTTGCAGGAGCTTTTATCGGTGCTTATTTGGATGAGAAAGAAGATATGATGAGAGTCTTGAAGATAGCTTCAGGAGCTTTAATAGGTTTTATAGGCGGTTTAGTGCTTAAGCTTGTCGTTTGTGGATACCTCATATATGAATTTTGTTTAATCATAACTCCCTACTTTGAAAGTTTGTTCGGTATCATATCTTAATAGTATTCCATTTGTTTTTGGCTTGGAAAATAGTCAGTTAGAAATAGAAATTTCTACTGCCATCCCTTCGGATTGTGCATCTCAGCTATTGAATATGGAAGTGGATGTAGCTCTAGTGCCAGTGGCAATAATTCCACAATTAGACTATTCAAAAATTATTAGTCCATTTTGTATTTCTTCTGATGGTGCTGTGCAGACGGTATGTTTGTTTAGTGAGTGTCCTTTGGAAGAAATTGAGACTATTTATTTGGATTACCATTCTAAAACCTCAAATGCTTTAGTACAAATACTGTGTCAAAAATTTTGGAATATCAAGCCTAAATTCATTGATGGTAAAGACTCTTTTGAAGAAAACATAGAAGGTCGAACAGCAGGAGTTATTATTGGGGATAGAGCCAATGCATATAGGGGCTCTTTCGATTATATTTATGACCTTTCTGAAGAGTGGAAAAAGCACACCTCTTTACCATTTGTATTTGCCTGTTGGGTGAGCAATACTCCATTAGATGTGAAAAAAGAATTGGCTTTTTGCAAAGCCTTAGAATATGGAATTGATAATTTAGATGTGGCTATTGAAAGTAAAAGCCATTTGTTTGATACTACTATTGATAAAAGAAAATATCTGAAAGAGATAATAAACTACCATCTTACTGATGATAAAAGAAAGTCGATGCAGTTATTTTTTGAGCTAATGCCCTAATTACTTTCTTTTTGAAGCAGCTTCTTGTTGCTTCTTCGCCATATCTTCCAAACGCTTCTGAAATTTTGACTTCTTAACAGGTTTCTTCTTATTGTTTTCCATTTGTGTAAGAATAGCCGCTTCGTCAATGAAGTATTTTCTCATTACAAATTGTTGTCCGAATGTCACCATATTAGCTAGGAAGTAATAGTAGCTTAATCCGGCAGCATAGTTATTGAAGAAGCCTAAGAACATGATTGGCATCAAGTACATCATCCATTTCATTTGTGCCATTTGAGGGCCACTCATCTGGCTATTCATTCGAGTATAGAGAATGGTTGAAACGGTCATCAATAAGGTGAATAAACTCACGTGATCACCGTAAAACGGTATTTCAAACGGTAGGCTTAATACAGAATCATAACTCGATAAGTCATCTGCCCATAAGAATGATTTTTGACGTAATTCTATACTAGCAGGGAAGAACCTAAATAAGGCAAAGAGGATCGGCATTTGCAATAACATTGGAATACATCCACCTAATGGGTTTACCCCTGTCTTTTTGTACAAAGCCATAGTTTCCTGTTGAGCCTTCATAGGATCTTTGTCCTTGTGCTTCTCATTAATTTTATCAATCTCAGGTTTTAAGACTTTCATCTTAGCCTGTGATTTGTAGGCTTTGAGAGTAAATGGTGCAAGCACCATTTTAATTATTATGGTCATTATTAGAATAATGATACCGTAGTTTGTAATACTGTTATCTAACCAGTTGAAAATAGGAATAACAGCGTATTTGTTTACCCATCTAAATATTCCCCATCCAAGAGGAATCATTCGCTCAAGCTCCATATTATAGGCCGAAAGTGTTTCGTAGTGGTTAGGTCCAAAATAAATTTGCAAGGGAATACTTTCTCTAGATTCATGCTTGTATGGTAGAGTAGTTTCTAAGGATAGTTCTCTAACAAACCTTTGAGAGCCTTCGTTGGTAACAGCACTTACTGAAGTGGGTTTTTCAAAACCCGCATTATTTATAAATACAGTGCTGAAAAACTGGTGCTTTAGACCAATCCATTGCGCTCTACCGTCTAAAGTTTCTTCATCGTCTTTTGTTTCAGATAAGTAGTCAACATCATCGTTGAGGTACTTGTAATAAACCGTTGAATACATCCTTTCGTTTTCCATACTCTTTTCAGTATGTGGAAGGTTGATGGTCCAGTTTAGTTCGAGTTCATTTCTGTTTGAAGGAATAATATCTTCCAAGCCAACCGTATTGATTTGGAAGTCCATCATGAAATCGTCATTGCTCAAATTATAGACGTATTCGAGATAGCCACCATTGGATGCCATTAATCGCATTGAAACCGATTGGTCAGATTGATTACTAGCTTGAAAATAAAGGTCCTCAGTATTAATGATTCTATTTCCTTCAGAGAAAAATGTAATGTTGAATGCAGATGAATCCTTGTCAATAAGGTTTAGTGGTAAGGAATCGGAAGTTTGATACTCTTTTAGGATTGCTGAAATTATTCGTCCACCTTTTGGAGAAATGCTTAATGATAACTTCTCATTTTCAATAATTATAGCCTCTTCAGAGCCCGAAGCAGAAGGGGCAAATACGCCAAAGCTTCTTTCATATGCTTCATTTACCAATACAGTATCCAAAGAAAGTGTAGTGGAATTTTGTTCAATAACTTTCTCTTTTGCTTCAAGAACTACTGTCGTATTATTTTCTTCTTTTGGTGTTTCTGTTTCTACAACTGGAGGAAACATAGCATTGTAGCCAACTACAATTAGAACGATTAGGATAACACCTGTTAAGGAATTTTTGTCCATGTGAATTAGTGTTGTTTTGAGTAGGTTAAAGCTGCATTTACAAAACCGACAAAAAGCGGTTGAGGTTTGGCAACGGTACTTTTATATTCTGGATGAAACTGTACGCCAACAAACCAAGGATGTTGGTCAATTTCAACGATTTCAACTAAGGATGACTCTGGATTAATTCCAGTTGTTCTCATTCCATTTTCTTCAAGCTGAGTTTTAAAGTCATTGTTAAACTCAAAGCGATGTCTGTGACGCTCTTGAATTTCTGATTTTTTATAGCAATCAAAGGCTTTTGAGTTATCTTCTAGCTTACAAGCGTAAGACCCTAGTCGCATAGTGCCTCCTTTGTGGAGTATTTCTTTTTGGTGCTCCATAATATCAATCACAGGATGTGTAGTGTCTGGATTGATTTCTGTAGTATGAGCATCTTCTAATTTCAATACATTTCTGGCGTATTCAATAACGGCACATTGCATACCAAGACAAATACCTAAAAAGGGCACCTTGTTTTCCCTAGCATACTTTACAGATTCTATTTTTCCTTCTATTCCTCTATCGCCAAAACCAGGAGCAACCAGTAAACCATGATATTGATTTAATTTTTCATATACATTATCACTATTGACTTCTTCAGAATGTATCCAACTTACCTTTACTTTGCACTCATTAGCAGCGCCACTGTGAATAAATGATTCTGCAATGGATTTATATGCGTCTTGAAGCTCAACGTATTTACCCACCACGGCAATCTTAACTGTGTCTTTAGGATATTTGAGCTTTTTTAAGAATGAACTCCACTCGTTGAGAGTCACTTTTGTTTCATCTTTCAGTCCGAGTTTGCGAAGTGATACTTGGTCTAGTTTTTCGGATTGCATCAATAAAGGTACGTCATAGATACTTTCAGCATCCATAGATTCAATAACAGCATCTCGTTCCACATTACAGAAGAGTGCAATTTTACGTCTTATTTCAGAGTTCAGATGATGCTCAGTTCTACACACCAAAACATCTGGCTGAAGACCAAGCTCTCTAAGTTTTTTAACAGAATTTTGAGTAGGTTTTGTTTTTAATTCTCCAGCAGCAGAGAGGTAAGGTATAAGTGTCAGATGAATACTGATGGCATCGGACTCCATTTCCCACTTTAACTGTCTTACGGCTTCTATAAAAGGCAAAGATTCAATATCACCTACCGTTCCACCAATTTCAGTAATAACAATATCGTATTTTCCAGTTTGACCAAGAATTTTGATATGGTCTTTTATTTCATTTGTAATGTGTGGGATAACCTGAACGGTTTTTCCTAGGTAATCGCCTCGGCGTTCTTTATTGATAACGGATTGGTAAATTCTTCCAGTTGTTACATTATTGGCCTGTGAGGTAGAAGATGATAAAAAACGTTCGTAGTGGCCTAAGTCTAAATCGGTTTCTGCCCCATCATCGGTCACAAAACACTCGCCATGTTCGTATGGGTTCATGGTGCCAGGGTCAACATTTATATATGGGTCTAACTTCTGAATAGTTACTGAGTAACCTCTTGCTTCCAGAAGTTTTCCGAGTGATGCTGAGACAATTCCTTTTCCAAGTGAGGAGGTAACTCCCCCTGTAACGAATATATACTTAGTTGGAGAGGATTTGCTCATGAGTAAATGAATGTTTTTTACTAATTAATTTATCGTCTGCAAAATAAAGTAAAATATAAGAAGAAATAAATTGAAGATATATTTTTTTTAAAAACTTAAACTCATGCCTGCGCTAGGCATAATAGGCAGTTGGTTTACCCTCTTATATTCTATTCTGTTGAAGTAAAAAATATTCTCTCTATTGTAAAGGTTGGTAACTCCAACGTTCCATTCAAAGTTTGAATTTTTACTAAGGTCGTGTGTCTTTTTAAGGGCAATATCTAATCGGTGGTACCAAGGTAAACGCCCTTCGTTTAGTCCGGCGTACAAAATACCAAGTCCTCCGGTTTCAGAGGTATAGTCAGTGTCTATACCATCAGAAAAATCTAGATTAGGATAAAAGCCTTGTGTTTGTGTGAATGGGAAACCAGAACCAAGGTTCCAACGTGCATCAAAACTCCAACTCTTGTCGGTGCCAAATCGATACGTACTCACAAGGTTTACATTATGACGTCTATCAAAGTGTGGGTTATAGGTAATTTCCTCTCCAGTCCTGCTAATATGACCTAGCGAATAGACTAGCCAAAAGTAAATTTTTGGGTCATTGTATTTAAGCACAAAGTCAACCCCTTTAGCACGTCCTTCTTCAACAATAAAGTCTGGATCTGATGCGGTTAATTTATTCTTATTGATGTTCGTTAGTTGTGTAAAGTCTTTGACATAACCCTCTATATTAAAGTCTATTTTATTAGAAATGTCGTATTCCATACCAACGATAAGGTGGTTTGCCATTTGCAGACCATTTACTACCTCTTCGCCTCTAAATTCATCCGGTAAATTGTCTGGAGCGGATAAAAACCCATAGAATAGATTCACAACGTCTTGGTCGGAATTCGTACTGACTAGGTTTTGAGAATATTTTCCAGTTGCTAGTTTTAGTCGAAGTTTTTCACTTGCCAAAAACTTGGCGCCTAGTCTAGGTTCAAAAGTAGCACGAAGAGAATTGTATTTGTAGATTCGTACACCTGGGTCAAAAATGAATTTTCCTTTTTTGATTTTGTATCTTATAAATCCAGAAAGTTCTGTGGAATTTTCTTTTTGTTCAATTTGAATGCCGGTAGCATTAGTAAAGTCAAAATCGGTTTGATATCCCAAAATTTCTAAGCCGTACTGGACTTCATTTTCGTTTTGGAAGGAGGTAAAATTAAGCCCTAAATTAAAGCCGTTAACCCCACTTTGCCTTGGCTGAAGGAGTGCTTCTTCAAGCTTGATAAGGTATGATGAATAGGCAAATGTACCTTCAATAATTGTAGAGTTGCCGCTTGGAATTAATATGAAGTTACTCCCTACACCGCCAGATTTCCAACCTAAGTTAGATACATCTCTATAACTTACTTTATCTTGGTAGTTATAGCCAAACATGCTCCATTTGCTTCCGCTATTTCCTGTAAAGGATATTTTACCGTAGAGGTCTGTGTAGCTATAAGGTAAACCCGCCGTATCAATATATGTATAAAGTGTTTTGGAACTCCTGTCGAGATAAGAAGTCTTAGCCGACATAATGAAGGAAGAGTTCCCCCCTTTTTTGAATAAAGGCCCTTCCAGCATTAGCTTACTGCCAAAAGAGCTTGTAGCTACTTTTCCACTCAGTCTATTTTTGTTGCCATCCCTTGTGGTGATGTCCATGATGGATGAAATACGACCACCATATTGAGCGCCAAAACCACCGGTATAAATATCGGCATTTCTCATAATGTCTGTATCAAAAACAGAGAATAAACCAATAGAGTGGAAGGGATTGTACACAATCATTCCATCTAGCAATACTTTATTTTGAATGGGCGACCCTCCTCTAATATACAGTTGTCCACCTTGGTCGCCAGTGAAGACTACGCCAGGTAAAACTTGCAGGTATTGGGCGAGGTCAGGCTCACCACCAATTGCCGGAATAATTTTTATGTCTTTAGGTGTAATTTTTGTTACAGATACTTTTACTTCGGATTTCATCTCTTGTCTGTCTGCCGAAACTGTAACGGTTTCAATCTGAACAGAGGAAGAAGAAATTTCCAGTTTCTGATTGAGTATCTGTTTATTTTTTAAAGTTAGGCTTTGTCTTAGCGTATCATAACCTATGTAGGTTACCAACAAGGTTTGATTTCCTGCCGGCACACCACTAATATTGAAAAATCCATTAACGTCTGTAGCTGTACCTATTGCCAAGCCTTCAACAATGACATTACAGAACATGATGGGCTCTCCATTATCTTTATCGTAAACAAAACCACGTATGTCGCCTTTTTGAGCAAAAAGTCCGACGCTAATGAAAATAAAAAATATGAGGGTGTTTAATTTCTTCATTCAAAGTTTAAAGGTCCAAAGTTACTGTATTTAATGCAGAATTTTATAAAGTAATTCTTTAAGAAGTTCACCATCAGGAGTGGTGGCATTGTCAACCCCTTTACATTTCATGTCGTATTCCCTCAGTAATGAGATAATGGTCATACACTTACGCTTTCCATAGTGTTTGGAAGCCAGTTGATAGTCTTTTACAAAATAGGGATTGATTTTTAGTTCTGTAGCAACATTACGTTGAGATTTATCCGTAAGTACATGGTAAAGCAGTACTTTTTGGAAAAAACTGAATAAAACGCCTAAAGTAACTACAAGAGGATTTGATTTTGGATTATTGGCAAAATAGGAGGCAATTCTGTTGGACTTTAAAATGTCTTTTTGACCTAAAGCGTTGGTAAGTTCAAAGTTGTTAAAGTCTTTACTAATTCCAATGTTTCGTTCAATAACGTCTGAGCTAATTTCTGAATTTTCTGGAACAATAATCATGAGTTTATTTAGCTCATTAGTGATTTTGTTTAGGTCGTTACCCAAATATTCCCCTAGCAAATAAGCCGCTTTGTGCTGAATTTGGTAGTTTTTGCTCTTCACAAAATTGCTTATCCATTCAGGAATTTGGTTGTCGTAAAGTTTTTTACTTTCAAATAGAACAGCATTTTTTGCTACTGCTTTGGCAAAGCTTTTGCGTTTGTCTAACACCTTATTTTTATAGCAAATGACTAGAATAGTAGACTGCTGAGGGTTTTCGATATAGCTTTGCAGTTGTTCAATTTTTTTAAGATGCTGAGCTTCTTTAACAATTACCACAACTTTATCGCCCATTAGGGGGAACTGTTTAGCTTTGCTCAATACACTTTCAATACTGCATTCTTTGCCGTAGATAACCGATTGGTTAAAATCTTTTTCAGTCTCATCCAACACATTTTGACCAATAAAATCAGATAGTTTATCAATAAAGAAACTTTCTTCTCCCATCAAAAAGTACACTGGACTGTATTTTTTTGCCTCTAAATCTGAAAGGATGTGTTCAAATTTCATTTCTTTGCTTCTTATGATGTCTGATTTGAGTTTGCCAAAATACGACTTCAATCTTAAAAGTATTGAAGGAATCACACATATTTTTGATGTTATTAGAAAAAAATACGTCAAACTTACCCCTGAAGAGTGGGTGCGTCAGAATATGGTGCACCACCTTATTTATGACAAGCAATTTTCTCCTGCTTGGATTACTGTTGAGCAAGGATTGACTTACAATCGCATGAACAAACGTGCCGATATTATTTGTTATGACCGTAATGGTAAAGCCATTTTATTGGTAGAATGTAAGGCATCGACAGTAAAGATTAATCAGAGTGTATTTGAGCAAATTGCACGCTATAATTTTGAGTTAAAAGTGCCTTTTTTACTTGTTACCAATGGCCTAAAGCATTACTGCTGTCAGATGAACTATGACAGTAATAGCTTTACTTTTCTTGAAGATATCCCGTCTTTTAGCACTATAGAATCTTCGTATTAATTTTCAATATATTTCCTATTCTTAGTTTCAAAATTGTAGTTTTGCACTTCTAAAATTTTTAAAAATGAATCTAGAAGGAATACTATCTATTTCAGGAAAGCCTGGTTTGTATAAGCTAGTTAGTCAAGCTAAAAATACCATTGTTGTTGAAGGTATCGTTGATAAAAAACGTATGCCATTATACGCTTCTCATCAGGTAAGTGCATTAGAAGATATTGGCATTTACACCTATTCTGACACTACACCGTTAGCCGATATTTTCGATGCTATTGCCAAAAAAGAAAATGGAGGGCAATGCATTAATCACAAATCTTCAAAAGATGAAATGTTTAGTTGGATGCGTGAGGTTTTGCCAGAATTTGATGAAGATCAAGTGTACCATTCCGACATTAAAAAGTTAGCACAGTGGTACAACATTTTGCAAGAAAATGGATTTATCGAAGTGCCTAAAGCCACTAAAAAAGTGAAAGAAAAAACCGAAGAAAAAAACTAAAAATTATGCTTACAGCAGATATCCCTAAACGACCAAAGCGACATTTTATAGACGAAAACTTAGAAGTAAAGTCGTGGTCACAAATAGAAAATTACTTTCAAAGTTTGCTTGATGCTAACATTCAGTCTGTGGCAGACTTAGAACAATGGATGCTTAATCGTAGTGAGTTAGAATCTGTATTAGAAGAGGAGCAAGCTTGGCGATACATCAAAATGAATATTGATACCAGAGACGAAGAGCTTTCAAAAACCTTTCACTTTTGGGTTACAGAAATATCGCCTAAGGTAGCCCCATTCACTCACCAGTTAAACTTAAAAGTAACCGAGAGCCCATTTATTAAGGAGTTAGACCAAGAGAAATATCGTATTTACCTTAGGGGGCTGCACAAGTCCATTGAGATTTTTAGAGAAGAAAATATACCACTATTTACTGAAATGGAAACTAAGCAACAGGAGTATGGTGCTATTTCAGCTAAAATGACTGTGGAGATTGATGGCGAAAAAATGACTATGCAAAAAGCAGCTCAGTTCTTGAAAGATACTGATAGAAGCAAACGTCAAGATGCCTATGAAAAGATGAGCCAAAGACGTGCGGAGGATGTTGAAAAATTGGACCTGCTATTTGATGACTTAATTGCTTTGAGGCAAAAGATTGCCAAAAATTCTGGATTTGATAATTACCGCGATTATATGTTTGCAGCTATGGGAAGATTCGATTATACTCCCGAAGATTGTGCCGATTTTCATGCTGCCATAGAAAAAGAAATTGTGCCCATCATTGAATCCTTTGATGTGGACAGAAAAAACAAAATGAAGTTAGAGGCCTATAAGCCTTGGGATACTGCTGTAGATGCTGAAGGGAATGCCCCTTTAAAACCATTCGAAGACGGTGAGGATTTAATTGATAAATCTATACGTTGTTTTGAGCGACTTAGTCCGTATTATGGACAATGCTTGAGTACTATGAAGGCAATGAAGCACCTCGACTTAGTTTCTAAAGAAGGTAAAGCACCTGGTGGTTTCAACTACCCATTATATGAAATTGGCGTGCCGTTTATTTATATGAATGCAGTTGGTTCTCAACGCGACTTAGTGACTATGGTGCACGAGGGCGGACACGCTGTACACTCTTTCTTGAGTAGAGATTTGGATTTATGCGATTTCAAAAGTACACCTTCAGAAGTTGCTGAATTGGCTTCTATGTCTATGGAGTTAATAAGCATGGATACATGGGATGAATTCTATTCTAATACGGATGAGCTAGAACGTGCAAAGACCGAACAAATGCAAAAAGTATTAGAGGGTTTGCCTTGGATAGCTGCCATAGATAAATTTCAGCACTGGATATATACCACACCTCATACTGCTGAGGAAAGAAAAACGGAGTGGAAAAATATTATGCAAAAATTGGGCAGTTCAATCGTTGATTGGGACGGGCAAGAAGAGGCTTTATTGAATCTATGGCAAAAGCAATTGCATTTATACGAAGTGCCGTTTTACTACATAGAATATGGGATGGCTCAATTAGGAGCTATTGCAATGTGGAGAAGCTATAAGCAATTGGGTAAAGAAGCTTTAAATAAATATGACGAAGCTTTAAGACTAGGCTATACCAAGTCTATCGGTGAGATATATCAAACGGCAGGAATTGAGTTTAATTTCTCTCAAGACTATGTGAACGAATTGGCAGACTTTATAAAGGCTCAGTTAAATCGTTAATTATTGTTTCTAAATAATACAAAACCTCCTGACAACAGGAGGTTTTTTTATGCTAATCTTTTTTTCTTTCGATTTATTTTGCTCAATCACTTGGAGCTATGCCAGCTTGTTTTAGTCCAAATTGAAGTGAAAATATAAATATGTGTGTTTGCATTAATTCAAATAGATCAATTTTTTGTTGTAAGACGTCTTTTAAACTGTCTTTTTTTTGCAGATTCTTTTTAAGTGATTTTACAATCTTACTCTAGTAATTTTAAGAAAACATAAGTTTATTTTTAAGGCGTCATTTTTTCATGTAACTGTATTGTAAAAAAAATTATTTTTGCGGGCTAAAAATTTTGAATTTATTAACCCAAAATTGGGTTTTCAATAATTTTAGGATTAAGTTTTTAAGTTATTATTGTGGTGTTATTATGCTGTTATTATGATGATTAAATCTAAATTAAAGAGAAAGCAATTGTTTATGAAGAGGTCCAGATTTAGTATACGTGTGGTAGCACATACTCATTCAAGGGACTTTTTGGGTTGGGTAGCCATGACGACAGATGACCAAGCCGTTGGTTGGGTCAATTTGACTTTTCAAAAAGATAAAGTTATTAAGTTTCAGGATGCTTTTGTTTCTCCAGAATTCAGAGGAAGAGGCATTTATAAATTGCTATGGGACACGCGCATGCAATGGGTAAAAGACAATTACTCTGGTAAAGGATACTCTATTGAATCTTGGTGCAAACAAACTTCTATTGGACAGTTTGTTAAGCAAGATTTTAATATTGGTGAAACCGCTACTAGAGTTTACAAATCTATTTGATTCCGGCAATCTTCTTATTGAATACTTCCTTTAGGCTATCTTTTTTAAGATTAAGTTCGTATAGATGTAAGAATAATTCCTCGATTTTCTCTAAATTTTGTTCAACCGCTTTGTTTAGTAGTATGCCGCCTTGTTTTTTTACCTCTTTTGCTGAAGGAATATTCGGCAAGTGGTGGTGTTTCTTGGCAAATTCAATGGTTTTTTCTAGTTCAGTAAACTGGTACTCAGGTTTTAGTTGGCTTTTCCCTTCAAAGTAACTTTCAAAAACGTAATCAGGGGTAATTGTTCCGCTAGCCAAAATATTTCCGCTAACATGAAGTTTTTCATTAGGGTTTATGCCAATGCCTGCATTACCGTTATTAGCTATAATAAATTGATTATTTCCAACTTGAAAAGCACCAGTTGGACTTAGAGTGTTGACGCCCACTTTCCCATCATTTTTTACTGTCATTCTTTGTGTGTTATTGGTGCGAATATCTAAGTCAGTGTTGTTGGAGGTTCCTAAAAAGTTGGAGGAAGCTATTGAGTTTCCCGCTAAATTCCAGTCATTAGAGCTTGATGAATTACCATTGGAAAAAAGCATCCAATTTGTTCCGTCATAATAGTAAATAGCATCTGTGCTTTGAACGTATATAAGATTTCCCTCTTGTGGACTACTAATAGCATTCATTGTAGTTTCATTACTAACGATATTTACACAAATCAACTGATTAAAGTTTTGGCAGATGGATGTGTAATTAAATATTGAAAAAAGAGTTAGCAGTATATATTTTCTCATTAATCAAGTTTTAGTATTAATTTTTCAATTTCTTCAATCTCTTTTAAGGTTTGATAGATATGTAGGTGTAATTCCTCGATTTTCTCTAAATTTTGTTCAACAGCTTTATTTAGCAGTATGCCACCTTGTTTTTTTACCTCTTTTGCAGAAGGAATATTCGGCAAGTGGTGGTGTTTCTTGGCAAATTCAATGGTTTTTTCTAGTTCAGTAAATTGGTATTCTGGCTTTAGTTGACTTTTTCCTTCAAAATAATGTTCAAAAACATAATCAGGTGTAATAGTTCCTGAAGCCAGAATATTACCTAATACCTGTAGTTTTTCGCTGGGGTTTACGGTACCCACTCCTACATTCCCATTTGTAGCTACAGAAAAACTTGAGATTACGCCATAAAGATTTAGTTCAATCAATTTACATTCTCCAACTACTGCATCACCTATTGTAACGTTAGAATTTATCTCATACACATGAAATTTGTAATATCTATAAGAAGTGGTATTAGTAATGTTAAAAGATTGTAGAGGGTTCCATTGATAAGCAGATTCATTAATAGTGTGTAAATTTTCCAAAGATGTCCAGTTTGTACCATCATTGGAGCCTTCTAGTTTGAATTTATTGGGGGTATTTTGAGATTCATTAGGATCAACCCTAAAATCATAGGAATTAACTACGTAATTAATGTTCCCAAAATCAACCATTACCCAAAAAGCTGGATTGGTGATTGTACTCGATGTTGGTGCGGTAGAACTAGCAGTAATTGATGTGTTATTATTATTGTCAAAGATGTGAAAGGCTGAATTAGTTAAAGAGCTAGTATGTCCAGAATGAAAATTTACTGAAACACTTATGTTGTTGTCCGTATTACTACTCATTGGAGGTATTAAGTTTTGATTTGTCCCTTGAGTAGATACTTCAAAAATGCCAGTTGGATTATTCGTTCCAATACCTACTTTTCCATCATTTTTTACTGTCATTCTCTGAGTATTATTGGTGCGAATATTAAAATCAGTATTGTTGGTAGTTCCAATAAAATCAGAGGAAGTAGCTGTATTCCCTAATAGTTGCCAACCATTTGTTGAATTTGAATTTGTAGATGCTATTGAAACCCAATTGGCACCATTATAATAATATACGAGGCTTGTGCTTTCTACATAAATAAGATTTCCTTCTAATGGATTAGTTATGGCATTCATTGTAGAAAGGTTACTGACTGACTGAATACGAATTAACTGGTCGCTAGTCTGACTGTACGCCAAGCTGTAAATGAGTAGATTTAGGATGCAATATAGTTTTTTCATGTTTTTAGTTTGTTATTCCAAATACTCTAAAATTGTTTTTCTCATTTCCGTTAATTCTTTATTTAAATTACTTGTATGAATGTATAATTCCTCGATTTTCTCTAAATTTTGTTCAACTGCTTTATTGAGTACTATACCGCCTTGTTCTTTTACCTCTTTTGCAGAAGGAATATTCGGCAAGTGGTGGTGTTTCTTGGCAAATTCAATGGTTTTTTCTAGTTCAGTAAACTGGTACTCAGGATTTAATTGGCTTTCCCCTTCAAAGTAACTTTCAAAAACGTAATCAGGGGCTATAGTTCCGCTAGCTAAAATGTTTCCACTTACATGTAGTTTTTGAGTTGGATTGTCTGTGCCGACACCAACATTACCATTTTCTAAAACAATAAATTTAGTTTCTTCTGTTGGTGGTTGTCTTTCAAACATACGCGCCTCTACCAAATATCCATCACTATTAAAAACTATTCTGTAATCTTCATAAGTTTGGGTAATAGTAGTAAACATTACTTGAAACATTGTTGTTGCTGACCAGTTAATGCTTGTTTGTGTATCTAAAGTAACCCAAGGGCTATTATCGTTTGACCTAGCTTGAAAAACTAGCGAGGACGGAGATGATAATGTAGTTTGGGTTGATTTAATTAAATTATATGCTCCGATGAGAATTTGTGAAGACCCATTGTACAGGACTTCATTTCCAATATTTATCCAACCAGTAGTGCTTAAATCATTATCTATTATTTCATTTTCGGCACTTGTTGTACTTGCCGTTAGAAAAACATACCCACCTCCTTGAGTTTCTCCTATTTGAAAAGCACCACTGGGGTTGGTGATGTCAATACCCACTTTCCCATCATTTTTTACTGTCATTCTTTGTATGTTATTGGTACGAATATTTAGGTCACTGTTATTGGTTGTTCCTATAACATCAGTGGAAGAAGCTTGGTTCCCTGCTAATTTCCAACTGATTGTACTTGCTGAGGAGCTAGAAGACAAAGCCAACCAATTGGTGCCATCGTAGTAGTATATAGCATCAACAGTTTGAACATATACTAGATTTCCTTCCATAGGAGTGCTTATGGCGTTCATCGAAGCAATATTACTGACGGTATGAATTCGTATCAATTGGCTGCCATTCTGACCCATACAATGAACAGCAAAAAAGAAAAAAAGGACAAATATAAATTGCCGACAAGTTGGCTTGTATACAATCATAACTTTAAGTTTAATAGATGGAGAACTGCAATATACAAAAAAAAGATATTGCCAGTCAATTAGAATGGCTCATAACATAATATTATTTATTTTTGCGCCTCATTAATAGTAAAGAAGTTCAGAATTAGTATGGATATTATACAAGAGAAAATAGACGACTTAAACGCTATACTTAAAGTAGAAGTTAAAGCGGATGACTATCAATCCAAGGTGGAAGAGGTCATAGTCAATTACAGAAAAACAGCAAACATTCCTGGCTTCCGTAAAGGTAAAGTACCTATGGGACAGGTTAAAAAAATGATTGGTAAATCTGTGCTGATTGATGAAGTAAACAAACTGCTTCAAGAAAGTATATACAAGCACATTACCGAAAATAAAGTGGAGGTTTTGGGTAATCCTTTACCATTAACCAATGAAGTAGATTGGGATAATGCTAGCGAATTCGTTTTTGAGTATGAAATGGGCTTAGCACCAGAGTTTAAAGTGACTCTTGACAAAAAAGGAAAATTCGATTACCTACAAATCGTTGCCGATAAAAAGATGGTAGACCATTACGTAACCGATATGGCAAAGCGTTATGGTAAAATGACTCAGCCAGAGAAGTCTGAGAAAACAGACCTTATGATGGGTGAGTTTATTCAACTTGATGCTGAGGGTAATGTTCTAGAAGGCGGAATACAACATACCGCTTCGTTAGCTTTGGATATTGTGCAAGACAAAAAAGCTCAAAAAGCATTAGTCGGTTTAGCCCCAGGCGATGAAGTGAAGCTGCACATAAATAAAGAATTTTCAAACGATGTTCACCATATGTTGAACATCAAAAAGGAAGAATTAGAGACTTTGGATAGTGACTTTAATTTCAAAGTCAATAAAATCAGTAGAATGGAACCGGCAGATATGACGCAGGATTTATTCGATAAAGTTTTTGGAAAAGACACTGTAAAAAGCGAAAAAGAATTCAGAGCCAAGGTCAAAGAAGAAGTAGAAAAATCTTTTGTAGGCGAAAGCGATAATAAATTGAAAAATGATGTGATTCTTCACCTCATTAAAAAAACTAAATTATCCTTGCCAGATACATTCCTAAAAAAGTGGTTAGTAACCACCAACGAGCAAGGACTTACTGAAGAGCAAGTAGAGCAAGAATACGAGCAGTATGCCAAGAGCTTAAAATGGCAGTTGATTGAAAACAAAATCATAAAAGATAATGAGCTTGAAGTAAAAAATGAAGACGTTATCAACCATACTAAAGAACTTATCGTTTCTAACTTTGCTCAGTACGGACAAGCGGCTCCAGATGACAAAAAATTAGAAGAGATAGCCGTACAAGTCTTAGGTAATGAGGAAGAACGTAAGAAAGTTTACAATCAGCTTTATGACGTAAAAACCATGAGTTTGTATAAGGAAAAGTTTAGTCTCAAAAATAAAGAGGTCACTTACGATGAATTTGTTAAATTAGCTTCTGAAAAATAAACCTCATAATACTATGTTTGACCCCTCAGAAGAATTTAGAAAATTTGCCACCAAAGACCGTGGTATTAGCAGTACAACACTAGATCGCTTTCAGTCGGCTTATGCCAACTACATCTCGCCAACAATTATTGAAGAACGTTCAATGAATGTAGCATCAATGGATGTGTTCTCTAGATTGATGATGGATAGAATCATCTTTCTTGGCGTACCTATCAACGATTATGTTGCCAACATCATTCAAGCACAGCTCTTATTCTTAGAGTCTGTTGACGCTGAAAGAGGTATCCAAATTTACTTGAATTCACCTGGTGGAGGTGTTTATGCCGGTTTAGGCATATACGATACCATGCAATACATTAACCCTGATGTAGCTACTATCTGTACAGGTATGGCAGCCTCAATGGGTGCAGTATTGTTGTGTGCTGGAGCGACTGGAAAGCGTACTGCTTTAAAGCACTCGCGCGTAATGATTCATCAGCCTTTGGGTGGTGCTAGCGGACAAGCTTCAGATATTGAAATTACCGCTCGTGAAATTCAGAAGTTGAAAAAGGAATTATACGAAATTATAGCTCATCATTCTGGCAAAACTTACGAGGAAGTTTGGAAAGATGGCGATAGAGACTATTGGATGACGGCTGAAGAAGCCAAACAATACGGTATGATTGACGAAGTGCTCGTTAAGAAAGCCTAATCTATTTAAAATAAGACTAATTGAAAACCACATGCCTAGAGTGTGTGGTTTTTTAGTATTTTTGTACCATGTCTGAAGAGAGAAATATCAATTGTTCATTTTGCGGAAGAGATAAGCAAGACACTAATGTGCTCATCGCTGGCATTGACTCTCATATTTGCGATAGCTGTATAGAGCAAGCAGTTGGTATTGTTCATTCTGAAAAAGAAGGCAAAGATCAGCAAGTGCTTGCCGCACAAATGAATTTGCTCAAGCCTATTGACATTAAAGACCATTTGGACAAATACGTTATCGGACAAAATGAAGCAAAAAAAGTATTGTCCGTAGCCGTTTACAATCACTACAAAAGATTAGTACAACCTCCATCCACAGATGCTGAAGAAATTGAGATTGAAAAATCCAATATTATTATGATCGGAGAAACAGGTACGGGTAAAACACTCCTAGCACGAACTATTGCAAAAGTATTAAATGTCCCTTTCTGTATTGCCGATGCTACAGTACTTACTGAGGCAGGTTATGTTGGTGAAGATGTTGAAGCCATTCTCTCAAGACTATTACAAGCCGCAGACTACGATGTAAAAGCTGCTCAAAGAGGAATAGTATTCATCGATGAGGTGGATAAGATTGCTAGAAAAAGCGATAACCCATCAATCACTAGAGATGTTTCTGGTGAAGGTGTTCAACAAGCAATGCTAAAACTCTTAGAAGGTGCTGTTGTACAGGTGCCACCACAAGGCGGAAGAAAACACCCCGAACAGAAAATGGTATCTATTGACACACGCAACATTTTGTTTGTTTGCGGTGGAGCATTTGACGGTATTGATAGAGTCATAGGTAAACGATTAAGTACCCAAGCCATTGGCTATTCATCAACTAAAAAAGAAAAAGTAGATAAAGACAATCTATTACAATACGTTTCCCCACAAGACCTTAAAGGTTTCGGACTTATTCCTGAGTTAATTGGGCGTTTGCCAGTGCTTACTCATCTAAAGCCTTTAGATAAAAGCACACTGCGTCAAATCCTTACAGAGCCTAAAAACTCACTCACAAAGCAGTATGTGAAATTGTTTGAAATGGATGGCATAACGCTAACTATAGACGATGATGTATTAGATTATATCGTTGATAAAGCCATTGACTTTAAGTTAGGAGCAAGGGGCTTGCGTTCCATCTGCGAGACTATTATGATAGATGTAATGTTCGATAGTCCATCCAAAGAAGAGATAAAGGAATTTAAACTCACTCTAGAATATGCTCAGAATAAAATTGAGAATTCTAAACTCAAGAAACTAAAAGTAGCCTAACGCTCAAAGGTCTGAAAGGTAAACGAAAAGCAGTGTCTATCGTCCTCTGGGTGGTGTTTCTCATTTACTAATTCCCAACTCTCGTCCAAATCTTCAAAAAAAGTATCGCCTTCAATTTCGGTATGTACACGTGTAAGATAAACTCTATCTATGAGTTTGTTATCCAGAGCGTACTTGTAAATCTGTCCGCCACCAATAACAAAAGGTTCATTATCGTTGGCTTTTTTAGCCAAGTCGATAGCTTCCTCAATAGAATTGACTACTATACAGCCTTCAGCCTCAAAGTTTTCTTGACGACTAACCACTACATTTGTACGGTTTGGTAAGGGCCTGTATTTGTGGGGAATAGACTCAAAGTTTCGCCTGCCCATAATTACAAAATGGTGTTTTGTAGTATCTTTAAAGAACTTCATATCTGTAGGCAAATGCCAAACTAAATCATTGTCTTTTCCAATGACCTTATTTTCTGATACAGCAACGATTAAGGAAACTTTCATGCGCTTTTATTTAATGTATAAATGACCCCTCTTTGTTCTAGGTAATTTCTGACAAATTCAAAATGTCCGCCAAGGTATTCTGGGGGTGAAATCCCAACCCTATTGTATTCTCCATTCACAACTAAATTTGCTACAGCAGTACACGTAAAGCCTGTTGTTCGTGCCATAGAAATAGTATTGTCTTGATAACGGTCTAGTAAATCGTATTGATACCTCACTTTTTTACCATCTTCTTCGCCAGTCATGCGAATTCGCATGACGGTAAAGTCTTTTTCACCATCTTTCAATTGCCACTTAGGAAAAAGCAATTTTGAGGTTAAATCAATGGGTCGTACCATTTGACCGTTAACTTCTATTTCATCATAGGAGAAAAATCCGCTAGCTCTCAAGACTTTCAAATACTCCACACAACCAGGGTAGCGTAGTGTCTTTTCAATCATATTAGGAATGTGAGGCATGGTGTCTATAAGTGAACGCAAACCGTCCGAATTCCAACTCTCTAAAGTGCCAACACCCTCAAATTCAATTAGCTCAGTATCTGACAAGGCTTCTTTAGTAATGAGCTGACTGTGTTGAACATAACGTGCAGGTCTGATGTATTCTTCGATTACATCAATAGGGGAAAAGACGGCTTTATATTCATAGGGCCATTCTCTTACCTCTGGAAGTCCACCTACCAAACATTCGTAATCGGATATTTTCATTAGTTTATCATGATGCCCTAAAATAATATTACCCATTCCTGGTGCTACACCACAATCCATTACTGCTACAACTCCCATTTCTTTGGCGAGTTCATCGAGCCCGAAAGGATCCTCAGGGAAAAAGGAAATGTCTACGATGTTTTTTTGTGATTTTATAACGGTTTCAAGCACTTTATAACCCATAAATCCGGGTACTGCTCCTACCACTAAGTCGTAATCGCTAATAAGTCGTTGTATGGTATTTGTATCCGATAAATCGGCGTGAATGGTATGAATACCCAATGCTTTTAGTGGCGACAAAGCATCTTCGCTATAATCTACTGAAGTAACTTCATGTGCATTGGTCAAATCTTTGGCCATTACGCCGCCAACAAGACCAGCGCCTAAAACGATTATTTTTGCCATTATATTGCTACTTTTCCTTTAATATGTGGATGTGGGTCGTAATTTTGAAGCTCAAAATCCTCGTATTTAAAGTCAAAAATACTCTTTACCTCTGGGTTTATTTTCATTGTTGGAAGTGGTCGAGTGTCTCTGCTAAGTTGCAATTCAGTTTGCTCAAAGTGATTGGTGTATATGTGAGCATCACCAAGGGTGTGAACGAAATCGCCAACTTCTAAATCACATACTTGAGCCATCATCATAGTCAATAAGGCATAAGAAGCAATATTGAAAGGAACGCCCAAAAATATATCAGCACTTCTTTGATACAATTGACAGGATAATTTTCCGTCTGCTACATAAAATTGAAAGAAAGCGTGACAGGGTGGTAGTGCCATGTCTTCGATTTCGCCTACGTTCCAGGCACTCACAATCATTCGTCTACTATCAGGGTTGTTCTTTATCTGATTGACAACTTGAGTGATTTGGTCAATATGTCGACCATCAGGTGTTGGCCAACTCCTCCACTGGTAACCGTAAACGTGCCCTAAGTCTCCATTTTCGTCTGCCCATTCGTCCCATATTCTTACCCCGTTTTCTTTGAGGTATTTGATATTGGTGTCGCCTTTGAGGAACCACAGTAACTCGTGAATAATTGAGCGAAGGTGTAGTTTTTTTGTCGTTACACATGGAAAACCTTCGGATAAATCAAATCGCATTTGATGACCGAACACACTTTTTGTTCCTGTTCCTGTGCGGTCTGCTTTTAGAGTGCCTTCATTCATCACTCTGGTCATTAAATCTAAATACTGTTGCATATTTTATAAAATCATTCCTACAATTACAGAGGTAAATAAACACGCTAATGTCCCTGCAATAAGTGCTAATATTCCTAGTCTTGATAAATCTTTCATTCTCGATGGCGCTAAAGCTCCAATACCACCTATTTGAATGCCAATAGAAGAGAAATTGGCAAATCCGCATAAAATATAGGTAGCTATTATAATTGATTTTTCTTCAAAAAATCTGGACGAGGCTTTCATTTCTCCTAAAGAAACGTAGGCTACAAACTCATTAAGTATAGTTTTTTCACCCAATAGTTGACCAACCAAAACAATATCCTCTTTGCATACACCCAAAAGCCATGTAATAGGGGCAAGAGCATAACCCAAAATAAACTCTAAACTAAAGCCTGTAAACTGGCCATCTGTAATATTTTCAACCCATGTATTTATACCCGTGAAGTCACCAACAAAATTCGTTAGGAAGTAATTTACCATAGAAATAAAAGCGATAAATACTAGTAGCATTGCTCCTACATTTACTGCTAGTTTTATACCTTGTCCAGTCCCTATACTTATAGCTTCCAAGACATTACTACCTAGTTGTTCATCAGAAATAGTCATGTCCTGACTAACTTCTTCTGTTTCTGGTAAGAGTATTTTTGCAGCTACCACAGCAGCTGGAGCGGACATTACAGAAGCAGCCAATAAATGCTTAGCGAAAAATAATTGCTGAACGGGATCATTACCGCCTAAAAATCCAATGTAGGCAGCAAGTACACCGCCTGCAATTGTTGCCATTCCGCCACTCATCAGACATAGCAATTCTGAAAGCGTCATCTTCTCTATATAGGGCTTAATGAGTAGTGGGGATTCCGTTTGCCCTAAGAATATGTTACCAATAGCAGCTAAGCTTTCAGAACCCGATAAATTCAAGGTTTTCTTCATTATAAGAGCGAAGAAATAAACGACCTTTTGAAGTATGCCGTAGTAAAATAGTATACTGGTAAGTGCTGAAAAGAAAAGAATAGTTGGTAATACTTGAAAGGCAAAAATATAGCCAAAGCTAGTGGTGTCACTGATTAAATTTCCAAACAGAAAGAGCGAACCTTCTTGAGTAAAACCTAGAAGCACTACAAAAATAGAACTGAGCCAGTCAAATAAACGTTGTATAAATGGTACTTTGAGAATGGCTAGTGCAAATATAATTTGAATGAGCAATCCTTTCCAGACTAATGACCAATTAATGGCTCTTCGATTTCTACTAAAAATGAAGGCTATACCAATAAGTACGGCAATTCCCAGTAGTCCTCTTATAATATTCATTATGTTAAAACCTCCATTTTTGTAGTCTTGAAGGCTAGATCTGAATGCGTAATTAATACCGTTTTCACTAAGAATGAGATCGTTTGTGGAAAGCTCTATTTTATAAAATCGACTGGTGTCTGATGGTAGGTTATAGTCAAATTGAAGTGTATTGCCTACTAAACTCCACTCTCCAGAGGCTTTGAGAGGTACAGAGGCTATTTCGTATTCAAAGGTGCCATCGCTATTAATGAGCATAAAATCATCTGTGCCAATCGTTCTTATTGGAGTGGCATCATTAATCTGTGTGATGCTTTCAAACATCCATTTTCTATTAATTTCTTGAGCATATATACTCAAAGAAATTAGAGATAGAAAGAGTAAGGTTAGGTGTCTAAGCATGTGCTGTTTTTATTTTCGTTTTTCAATTTCATCCCTTAGTTTAGAGGCAAGCTCATAATCTTCTTCAAGTATAGCTTTTTCTAAACGTTCTTTGAGTTCAGAATTACTAAAGTTTTCAAAAGTTGAAGAGTCTTCCAGCTTGTTGTGTTCTACAACCTCTTTTTCATCAGTGATGTCTTGTTCCAAAATAATACCTGCTTCATCGAGAATAGCTTCATAAGTAAATATGGGTGCTTTGAAACGAATAGCTATGGCAACAGCATCAGAGGTTCTAGAATCAATTTCAATTTCTTTCCCATTCATATCTATGCAATAGATGATAGAGGAAAAAATTCCACCAGAATTGATGGAGCTGATAACGATTTTTTGAACGACTATATCATAACCTTTGCATATGCTTTTGAATAAATCATGTGTTATAGGGCGCTGACTTTTGAACTCATTGTCCAGGGCAATTGCTATGGCTTTAGCTTCAAAGTTTCCGATAACAATTGGCAGTCTTCGTCTTCCTTGAACTTCGCCAAGTACAAGAGCAAATGCACCGGATTGGGTTTGGCTATTGGATAGTCCAACTATATCTAGTTGAATCAATTTCATTAATTAGACGATTTGAATTGTTTTATTTCTTCAATTAGTCGTGGTACAACTTCAAAAGCATCGCCTACAATTCCGTAATCGGCAGCCTTAAAGAATGGGGCTTCAGGGTCGGTATTAATAGCCACCATAACTTTGGATGAGTTCACTCCAGCAAGGTGCTGAATAGCGCCAGAAATACCGATAGCAATATATAGGTTTGGTGCAATGGCTTTGCCAGTTTGACCAACATGTTCGCTGTGAGGTCGCCATCCGATATCAGAGACGGGCTTAGAACAGGCTGTTCCAGCATTTAGTAAATCAGCAAGTTCCTCAATCATTCCCCAATTGTCTGGTCCTTTCAGTCCTCGTCCTGCAGAAATCACGATTTCAGCTTCTGCTAAGCTAATTTTACCGCTTGCTTTTTCAACTTTAATTGAAGTTACATTGGTGTCATCTACTTGACAATCGACGGTTGTAAACTCACAAGAGTCATTGTTGTTTTCAGTAATGGAGTAAGCATTAGGTGATAAGGCAATAACTGTCTTATCAGTATGGCTTTGTGCCATCTCAAATGCCTTACCTGAAAAGGATTTTTTCTTAACTACTAAAGGACTTGATTCGGTAGGTACTTCAATCGAATTACTTATAAATGAAGCGTCCATTTTTACGGCTATTCTTGGTCCGATGGTTTTTCCAGTATTAGTGTTTGAAAGAATAAGAATTTTAGCACCTTCAGCATCAGCAATTTGTGCTATTGCTGATGAAATGCCTTTATTATCACAAGCATCAAAATTATTAGAAATGCTAAGCACTTTGTCAGCGCCATATTTGGCTAGTACTTTAATGTCATCCGAAATGTTTCCAATGGTAAGGGCAATGCATTTAGCATCCATTTTTTTTGCCACATCATGAGCATATGTTAGTATTTCAAATGTTCCTTTTTTAAATGTGCCGTTCCAACTTTCGGCAAAAACTACTACAGACATATTTATATTACTTTAGCTTCTTGATGAAGTAAGGTTACTAATTCTTTTTCTTGACCAGCCTCTACCATTTTACAGTCTTGCTTTGCGACTGGTTTTTCAAACGATACTGAAGAACTTTTTCCAGAATTGCTGCTGCTTTCAACTACGGCTAGAGGTTTTGTTCTCGCAGTCATAATGCCACGCATATTAGGAATCAGTAAATCCGATTCTTCTACCAATCCTTTTTGCCCTCCAATAACCAATGGAAGAGTCGCACTGATAAATTCTTTGCCGCCTTCAATTTCTCGTTCCATCTTAGCTTCATTGCCATCTATAGTTAGACCGGTACAAGCGTTTACAAATGGCAAGTCTAATAGCTCGGCAATCATAGCCGGTACTGCACCACCATTATAGTCTATGGATTCTCTCCCTAATACAATGAGGTCAAAGTTGTTTTCTGAAATAATTTTGGACAGTTCTTTGGCAACTAAAAAACTATCGGTAGGTACACCATCAATTCTTATGGCTTCATCGGCACCAATTGCAAGTGCTTTTCGTAAGGTTGGCTCGCTTGTGTTTTCGCCAAAATTTACAACAGTGACTTTGCCGCCATGTTGTTCTCTAAGTTTTATAGCTTTAGTTAGTCCAAACTCGTCGTAAGGATTGATAATAAACTGTACTCCCTCAGTTAAAAATGAGGCAGAGTCACTAGTGAATTCAATCTTGGAAGTTGTGTCTGGGACGTTACTAATACATACCAGTATATTCATCGTTAAATTAGTGTTAGTTATGATTTCACAAAAGTAAGATTTTTAAGTAATTATTGAGCACGAATAACACTTTAGTATCAACAAGATTTTAATAGTAGTTTTCTCGCTTTGGTAATTTGTAAAAAATGTTATTTTTGCAGACCCTAAATAGAGTAGGAATACAATGAGAGAAGTACAATTTCGAGAGGCTGTTTGTGAAGCCATGAGTGAGGAAATGCGTCGAGACGCTAACATTTACCTGATGGGTGAAGAGGTAGCGGAGTACAATGGCGCATATAAAGCATCTAAAGGAATGCTTGATGAGTTTGGTGAAAAACGCGTTATTGACACCCCTATTTCAGAACTTGGTTTTGCTGGTATTGGTGTTGGATCGGCCATGAATGGTCTTCGACCAATAATTGAATTTATGACCTTTAACTTTTCATTAGTTGCTATTGACCAAATTATCAGTAATGCTGCTAAGATGAGGCAAATGTCTGGTGGTCAGTTCCCAATTCCTATTGTTTTTAGAGGTCCAACAGCATCTGCCGGTCAGCTTGGAGCTACACACTCACAAGCCTTTGAAAGTTGGTATGCTAATTGTCCTGGTCTAAAGGTTGTAGTACCATCAAACCCATACGACGCAAAAGGATTATTAAAATCCGCTATTAGAGATAATGATCCTGTAATTTTTATGGAGTCAGAGCAGATGTATGGTGATAAAGGTGAAATTCCTGAAGGTGAATACTTATTGCCTCTTGGTGTTGCAGACATCAAACGAAAAGGTACAGATGTAACTATTGTGTCATTTGGGAAGATAATAAAAGAGGCTTACAAAGCTGCTGATGAACTGGCTGAACAAGGAATAGAGGCTGAAGTTATAGATTTAAGAACAGTAAGACCGATTGACTACGATACAATATTAGAATCGGTAAAGAAGACTAATAGATTAGTAGTATTAGAAGAGGCATGGCCGCTTGGATCTATTGCTACTGAAATTTCATACAGAGTGCAAAAGGATGCTTTTGATTACCTTGATGCACCAATAAAACGAGTAACGTGTTTGGATACTCCAATGGCTTATGCACCTACACTAGTTGAAGCCTTTTTACCAAACAAAGACAAGCTCATTGAGGCGGTCAAAGAAGTTACCTACACTAAGAATTAAATTAACCTAAATTAACTAAAATTTCAAAATATGAAAATGATTGTAGATTATCTTCCGTTGTTCGGTGTACTGGCATTAGTCTATGTATTCTGGAAGAATGCTTGGGTTTCTAAGCAAGAGGAAGGAACTGAAAAAATGTCGAGAATTGCTAAGAATATTGCCGATGGTGCAATGTCCTTCTTGAAGGCGGAGTACAAAGTATTATCTGTATTTGTTTTAGCAGTGGCAATACTTCTTTACTTCAAAGGAAGTAGCGAGGATGGCTCAAACGGAATGGTTGCAGTATCATTTATTGTTGGTGCTATCTGTTCTGCACTTGCTGGATTCATTGGAATGCGAGTAGCGACTAAAGCAAACGTAAGAACAACTAATGCTGCAAGAACATCTTTAGGGGCAGCTTTAGAAGTTGCTTTTGCTGGTGGTGCTGTAATGGGACTTGGAGTTGTTGGTTTAGGTGTACTAGGATTAAGTTCTTTATTTATGATCTACAGTGGTCAAGGTTGGGAGTTAGGAGAGGTACTTAATGTTCTTTCTGGATTTTCTCTTGGTGCTTCATCAATTGCATTATTTGCACGTGTTGGTGGTGGTATTTACACTAAAGCTGCTGATGTTGGTGCTGACTTAGTTGGAAAGGTTGAAGCTGGTATTCCAGAAGACCATCCTCTAAATCCTGCTACTATTGCCGATAACGTAGGTGATAACGTAGGTGATGTTGCTGGTATGGGGGCTGACTTATTCGAATCTTATGTCGGTTCTATTATTGGTACAATGGTATTGGGTGCTGTTTATGCAACATTACCAGAATTCCAAGCTCAATTTGATGGCTTGGGAGCTGTGTATTTGCCATTAGCTTTAGCTGCAGTTGGTATTATAATGTCAATTATCGGTACATTCTTCGTTAAAGTAAAAGACGGTGGTTCGCCACATGCAGCACTTAACATTGGTGAATTTGGCTCAGCAGGATTAATGCTAGTTGCTTCTTATTTCATTATTAATGCTATGCTTCCTGAAACATGGATAGAATCTGGCATTCAGTACACTTCAATGGGTGTCTTTTGGGCAACTATTGCAGGTTTAGTTGCTGGATTAGCAGTAGGAAAAGTAACAGAATACTACACTGGAACAGGCACAAAACCAGTTAACTCTATTGTTGAGCAATCAGAAACTGGTTCAGCAACAAATATTATTGCTGGTTTAGGAGTAGGTATGATGTCAACAGCTATTCCGATTATTTTAATTGCTGCGGCAATTTTAGTTTCTCACAAATTTGCAGGTCTTTACGGTATTGCAATTGCAGCAGTAGGTATGTTAGCTAATACTGGTATTCAGTTAGCAGTTGATGCTTACGGTCCTATTTCTGATAACGCTGGTGGTATTGCTGAGATGGCTGAATTAGATCCAGAAGTTAGAGAAAGAACTGACAAATTAGATGCTGTAGGTAACACTACTGCAGCTATTGGTAAAGGTTTTGCTATTGCCTCTGCTGCTCTTACCGCTTTAGCATTATTTGCAGCTTTCATGAAAACCGCAAAAATTACATCTATTGATGTTTCTAAGCCAGAAATTATGGCAGGTTTATTAGTAGGGGGTATGCTACCATTTGTGTTCTCTGCATTATCAATGAATGCTGTAGGCCGCGCAGCTATGGCAATGATTGAAGAGGTAAGAAGACAGTTTAGAGATATTCCAGCACTAAAAGCAGCATTAGAAGTAATGCGTAAGAATAATTCTGATATGTCTAAAGCTTCTGCTGCTGACAAGAAAATATTTGATGCAGCAGATGGTGTTGCAGAATACGACAAATGTGTTGAAATTTCTACAAAAGCATCAATTCGCGAGATGGTTCTTCCTGGTTTATTAGCTATCGTTGTTCCAGTACTTGTTGGATTTTTAGGAAGTGCTGAGATGTTAGGTGGATTACTTGCAGGTGTAACGACTTGTGGTGTCCTTATGGCAATTTTCCAATCTAATGCAGGTGGAGCATGGGATAACGCTAAGAAGATGATTGAAGAGTCAGGGCGTAAAGGAACTGATGCTCACAAAGCTGCAGTTGTTGGTGATACTGTTGGTGATCCATTCAAAGACACTTCAGGTCCATCTCTAAACATTTTATTGAAATTAATGTCTGTTGTAGCTTTAGTAATTGCACCTTCATTAGTGCCAGTTAATGCTACTGAAAGCACCTCTGAAATGCCAGTAAAAACGGAAATGACAACTGAGTATTCTAGAGATTTAACTACTGGTGTTGTAGTCATTAATGTTGATGGTGAAAGATTGAAAGTAAATGTTAATACCTTTTTCAAAAAAGGTGATAAGGGTTTTGAAGTTGGTTTTAAAGTTAAAGATTTAAAACCTTTAAAATCTAAAAATCCTATTTTGTCTTCTAGAGTGCTTTCTTTCAACTCTATAAGTGTAAAAAAACCAGTAAACGGATTATATGTTTCTAGTGGTAATCTTAAATTTGAGTCGGGAAGTATGCCTGTAATCTTTGAATTCACAACTGATGATATGATTAGAGGAGAAATTAATATAAAATAAGTTTAATACATACTTTATTACTAATAAAAAACCCAGCATAAGCTGGGTTTTTTTGTGTCTAGTTTTTTAATGAAAATTAGAACAATCCATTTATCTCGGCATCAATCTTATCGATTATGAAGCCTAAGTCTTCTTTATTCTGTTGAAAATCAAGGTTATCCACTTCAATAATTAAAAGTTTACCATGGGTGTATGAAGATATCCATGCTTCGTACCTTTCATTGAGACGCGATAAGTAATCGATTCTTATAGAGTTCTCATAATCTCTCCCTCTCTTCTGAATTTGTTCTACCAAATTAGGAACTGTTGAACGTAGGTAAATGAGTAAATCTGGGCTAGGAATAAAAGTATTCATTAGATTGAAAAGACTTTTATAATTTTCAAAATCTCTAGTACTCATTAATCCCATTGCATGTAAGTTAGGAGCAAATATAAATGCATCCTCATACATTGTTCGATCTTGTATAACGTCTTTGTCGCCGTTATGTATTTCTTGTACTTGAGCAAATCTACTATTCAAAAAATAAATTTGAAGATTAAAGGACCAGCGTTGCATGTCCTTGTAAAAGTCGTTAAGATATGGGTTGTCATCAACATCTTCGTATTGCGCCTCCCAACTATAATGTTTTGATAAAAGAGTTGTTAAGGTGGTTTTACCAGAGCCGATGTTTCCAGCTATTGCTATGTGCATTTCAATAAAATTTAGCCACTAATTTAATAGGAATTATTCTGATTTCATAGCTTCCATCAAATTAAAAATAGATTCAATGTGATTACGATGGTTTGCAAGTCTTGGCACTTTAAATTGACGCCCTAATTTTCCTTGTGATTTCATCCATTTATAGAAAAAACCTTTCTGTACAAAATGAACAATTGGCATTTCTAGTGCCATATCTTTGTTTCTCTTGGCAGCATAATCTGAATTTAATTCTTTGAGAGCATTATCAAGGTCATGTATAAATTTAGTTGTGCTATTCGGAGGGGAGTTAAATTCGAATACCCATTCGTGAGCTCCCTTTTTGCCATCTGTCATAAATTTTGGTGCTGCACTGTACTCATTGACTTCAGCATTGTTTTTTTGACAGGCTATTTTTATGGCTTGTTCAGCATTTGCCATAATAATTTCTTCACCAAAAGCATTTATAAATTGATTAATTCGTCCACTTATAATAAAGCGGTAGGGCTTTATTGAGGTGAATTGTATCGTATCACCAATAAGGTATCTCCAAAGGCCTGCATTGGTAGAAATCACGACTGCATAATCAACTCCAAGTTTTACATCCCAAATGCCAATAGCTTCTCGTTCGCTTAATTTTTCTGTCGGGATAAATTCATAAAAAATACCATAATCTAACATAAGCAACATGTCATTGGTATTCTTTTGATCTTGAATGCCGAAAAAACCTTCTGAGGCATTGTAGGTTTCTAAGTAGTTGACTCCTTTTGGAATAAGGGTGTTAAACTGATTTTTATAAGGTGTAAATTGTACTCCGCCATGCATATACAGTTCAAGGTTTGGCCAGACTTCACTGATATTTTTTGCCCCTGTTTTTTCTAATATTTTATGAAACAAAACAAGCATCCAAGAAGGAACTCCAGAAATATTAGTAACATCTTCTTGTGATGTAATTAAAGCCATTTGGTCGATTTTTTTTTCAAAATCGTTCATTAGGCGAATTTCTTTATTTGGGGTTTGGTGCACGTTTACCCAAAAGGGTAAGTTTTCTACTATAATTGCAGACAAATCCCCTTCCTTTTTTTGTTCATTCAAGGAGGGTTCATGACTACCGCCCATTATTACACTTTTTCCGTTGAACACTTGTGTTTCTGGGAAGTTGTCGCAGTATATTGTTAGCATATCCTTTCCGCCTTTAAAGTGGCAATCATAGAGAGATTCTTTAGTAACGGGAATGTATTTGCTTTTGTTTCCACTTGTTCCAGATGATTTTGCAAACCATTTACTTTCGCTAGGCCATAAAATATTTTCTTCGCCTTTTCTTAAGCGGTCGATAAATGGACTAAGTTCATTGTAATCTGATATAGGAACTCTTTTTTTGAATTCCTCATAAGATTGTATTTCATTAAACCTATACTGCTTACCCCATTCGGTATTTTTAGCTGTGTTTAATAGAGATTCAAGCCATTCTTGCTGAACTTCATGAGGGTAATTTCTGAACAAATCTATTTGATGAATTCGTTTTCTCATTACCCATGACATTAATGAATTTTTTAAAGAAAAAATCATATCTTGGTTAAAGTATTGATGCATAAAAATAATATTTTGAAATGAAAATAACAGGTGGATTACTAAAAATGAAGGCAGAGCTGAAGGCACCTATACATTACCATTTACCCATTGGTGAGGAATTGATTGATATGAACTTGTTAATTAACAAACGTATTCGCCTAACTTATGAGAATGATATTTTCTGCACTAATTGTGGAGCAAAAACGTATAAGTCATTTAATCAAGGTATGTGCTACCCATGTTTTCAAAGTTCACCTTTAGCTTCAGAATGTATTATTCATCCAGAAAGGTGTCAAGCTCATTTAGGCATTGGAAGGGATATGGAATGGGAAGCCAAATACCATTTAACCCCACAAATAGTGTATTTAGCTTTAACAGCAAATGCTAAAGTAGGTATCACCAGAAAACCTCAAATTCCCACTAGATGGATTGACCAAGGGGCAGTTCAAACAATTATATTAGCTGAAGCGCCTAATAGATACCTAGCGGGAATGATAGAAGTATCTCTTAAAGCTTTTATTGCTGATAAAACCCATTGGCAGAAGATGTTGAAGAACCAGATAAACCCTAATATAAACCTTGTAGAGTTAAAGAAGGAAATGACTCAAAATCTGTCCGCTGATTTAAGAAAGTATGTGGTTGATTCTGAATTACAGGATTTAAGTTACCCCGTTCTTGATTACCCTGAAAAGGTAAAGAGTTTAGGTTTTGATAAACTCCCTGTTATTGAAGGAGTACTTACTGGAATAAAAGGACAATACTTAATGCTTGATTACCTGAATGTTCTTAATATAAGAAAGCATCAGGGCTATGTAGTGAGTTTGGAATATTAAAAGTCTAATTCTTGACCTGCTTTCAAGTTAAACTTTTTACGGATAATACCGATAATTAAATACAGTATTGGGGTGTCAATCATAGCCATAATCACTTTAAATAGAAAGCCATTTAGTAACAAGAGCCAGAATTTGTCCCAGGCAATACTTTCGCTTAAACATAATAGTATCAAAATGGTGGCAGTATCTACCAGTTGAGAAGTGAAAGTAGAGGCATTGTTTCTTAACCACAGATATTTTCCTTTAGTTAGTTTTTTCCAAAAGTGAAAAACACGTATATCTATAAATTGAGCCAGTAAGTATGCTAGCATAGACGCACCAACAGCTACGCCAGTAAGTCCAAAGACACTGCTAAATACTTGGTTGTCAATGGGTGACCATTCTGTTGCTTGAGTGGCATTGGCTACCATAATAATGGCAAGAACAAAAAGGCTTGAAAATAAACCTGCTAAAACCACTTTATTGGCTTTTTTTCTACCATATATTTCCGAAATAATATCGGTTACTAGAAATGTAATGGGGTAAGGTAAAATTCCTACGGAAATCTCAAATGTATATAGTCCGAATGGGGACCAGCTAAAAAACTTTTGAAAAATTAGGTTACAACTTACTAAGGCAGCAATAAAAACGCCGCTAAGTATAAGGAAAAGTGTTTGTGCTTGCTCTCTCACAAAAGCAAATCTAACTAATAAATCTCAAATTGCATAGGCATACGCATTTGTACGTTTTCCATTTGCATTATATTATTTATTTGTTGGTAATACTGATACGATTCACCTATTTCATTTTTCACTAACCTCGTTGTGACTTGACCGCCCAAATCTTCTAAAATTTCTTCAATTGGATTTTTAAGTTTAGGAAGATTTTTGATTCTGTAATTATCTAAACCTGCCATTTCAGCTGCTATATTTATAGCATCTTCTAATCCGCCAAGAACATCTATGAGCCCTAATTCTTTGGCATCCTCTCCAGTCCATACTCTACCCTGACCAATGGAGTCAACAGCTGATTTTGTCATATTTCTTCCTTCAGAAACATTTGTGATGAAAGTGTCATAAATTCTTTCAACTTGATTTTGTATAATACCTCTTTCATTAGTAGTCAAAGCTCTAAATGGTGACCCCAAGTCCGAATATGCATTTGTTTTTACTCTATCAGTGGTAATCCCGAGTTTGTTTTTCATCATTTTCTCAAGGTTAGGCAACATACCAAATACGCCAATTGATCCAGTTATAGTTGTAGGGTTTGCAACTATGGTGTCAGCTTTGCAAGAAATATAATAACCTCCTGATGCAGCAACATCACCCATGGATACAACAACAGGTTTACTTTCTTTTGCTAATTCCATTTCTCTCAAAATAGTTTCAGAGGCTAAAGCACTTCCACCAGGTGAGTTGACTCTTAAGACTATCGCTTTAACTTTTTTATCTTCTCTTGCATCTTTAATTGCTTTTGAAGTAGTAACAGAACCAATATTTAAATTATCTCCCTCTCCACTACTAATTCCACCTTGAGCGTAAATAACAGCAATCTTATCTTTGGAATACTTCTTTTTAGCAGTTTTAACGCTTACATCAGAATATTCTCTTAGAGATATTTTATTGATTTCAGCATCTTTTTCTATCTGTATTTTTTTTCTGATGGTATCGCTTACTTGATCTTCAAACAGTAGAGCATCTGCCAATCCGAAGTTAACAGCGTCAATAGGAGATTGAACTGATAGATTTTCAGCAAGAGTATTTAATTCATCTTCCGAAATATTCTTAGCCCTTGAAATTCCCATCTTCATATTATTCCATATAGAGGAAAGAAAACGATTGACTTGCAATCTATTTTCGTCACTCATTTTGTCAAGAATAAAAGGTTCAATGGCACTTTTAAACTTACCGTGTCTGATTATTTGTGGTTCT
This sequence comes from Flavobacteriales bacterium, assembly GCA_016779935.1. Taxonomy (NCBI): domain Bacteria; kingdom Pseudomonadati; phylum Bacteroidota; class Flavobacteriia; order Flavobacteriales; species Flavobacteriales bacterium. The sequence goes on along the minus strand of JADHMQ010000010.1, from coordinate 8,592 downwards.
ACTTCCAATTTTTCTAAAGCACCTTTAAAAAACATCCCTTCATATGAAAGGCCTTTAAATTCTATAGCACCCTCTGGGTGTAAGTAGATTTCATCTGCTACTGATGATAGGTAATAGCTTTTTTGGGAATACACCTCACTATAAGCAATTATAAACTTGTCTGTTGAGTCCTTAAATTCTTGAAGTTTATTTCTGATTTCGTTAGTTGTTGCAGAGCTCGTTTGTGGCATTTCTATATTCAAATAAATACCACTAATTCTATCGTCATACTTAGCCTTTTCAATGGATTTGAGAATTGTATTTAATCCAAATGTATTTTCTTCATCGAGTATTGAATTAAAATCAAAATCAAATTCTGAGCCTCTGTCAACCACTTTATCATTTAGATTAATTTCAAGAATACTTTTATCCTTCACCACAACTTCTTTTTCTGAACTAGAAGATGAAATACCAATAAAAACACATATCAAGACAATAAGAAAAAATGAAATTATAGTAACAAAAACTGATTTGAAAACGCTTTTAATGAATTTTAGCATAGCTGAGAGATTTTGCTTAACAATTGAATTCAAAGTTACATTTTTTTAGAATATTTGTAGGATTTATTCTTTAAGCTTAATTAAATTAGTAGAATGAATTATGTTTATCTGCTTTTAGGTAGTAATTTAGGAGACTCTAAATTGTATATTGATAAAGCTGTAGGTCTTATATTTCGTAATGTAGGAGAAGTAGTTAAAGAATCCTCTTTATATGAGTCTCCTCCATGGGGGTTTAGTCATGAGAATTCATTTTTAAATAAAGTGCTATTAATCAAAACAGATTTTGAAGTGGATAAGGTTTTAGACGAATGTCAACTTATTGAGAAAGAATTAGGGAGAGTGAGGCTAAATTCTATTGAATATTTAGCGCGAGAAATTGATATAGATATTTTGTTTTATAATAATGACATTATAGAATCAAAGAAGTTAAGCGTTCCACATCCTAGAATTTGGGAAAGACGCTTTACGCTTTTGCCACTGTGTGAAATAGCAGAACGTTTTGTTCACCCAGTATTGAAGATGACTATCAGTGATTTATTAAAGGAGTGTACAGATTATTCAAAAGTAGTTAAGGTATGAGTTATCAATTCATAGCTATAGAAGGAAATATTGGGGTTGGGAAAACTACCTTTTCAAATATGCTGTCTGAAAAGTTGGGCTATAAGCTTATTTTAGAAGAGTTTGCTGATAATCCATTTCTTCCTAAATTTTATAAAAACCCTGAAAGGTATGCCTTTTCATTAGAGTTGTTTTTTATGGCTGAACGCTATCGTCAACTTGGTGAGCTTAGAGACCAGAACTTATTTTCAAAAGGCTTGGTTTCAGATTATTTTTTCGTTAAATCAAAGTTGTTCGCAAAGAATAACTTAACCGATGACGAGTTATTATTGTTCAATAGACTTTCTGATATTGCCCTTAACAACTTACCAAAGCCAGATTTAATTTTGTATTTGCACTCTAATGTAAATCGATTGCAACAAAATATCCTTAAAAGAGGCCGAGATTATGAGCAAGATATTACCGATACTTATCTGTTAGATATTCAGAATAAGTATTTTGATTTTTTTAAAAAACAAACAGATTATCCTGTTCTTATTGTAGATGTTTCAGACAAAGATTTTGTTGCTGATAAGTTCACTTTCCATAAGTTAGTGAAGCTTACCGAACAGACTTATGATAAAGGAATACATAGAATTATTATATAAAAAAAGCCCGTTACAACGGACTTTTTAAATTTTAGAAATTCATTAAATTATTTAACTAAGGATTGAAATTCTAAGTTATCTTTTAGTTTTAAGAACTCAACGTCTTTAGCAGCCTCGTCTGATAGTTTTGCGTCAAGACTTATTGCTTGAGTTAAGTTTTGTACAGCTTTACCAAAATCGCCTGAGCGTGTATTTGAAATAGCGTTTAGATAATATCCATCAGCTGTTTTATCGTTTGTAGTAGCATTATTCCCATTTAGGATTTGAGCAAGTGTGGCATTGTAGCCATTACCTTTTAGTTTGCTGCTAGCGGATTTATAATTACCCATTTTGATTGCTAGTATGCCTTTATTTAAATCAGATGCTCCTGATTTGTTATACAATGAATTAGCCCCTTCAAAATCGCCTTCAAAAGCAGCCACTATTCCTTTGTTTTCACTTACTTCCTTTGCGTTAGCGCCTAACTTTTCAGCTTTACCTAAATTCATTTTAGCACTATTGAAGTCTTTTTCAATGATATTCAGGCATAGTAAATTGTTATAGGCTCTATAGTCGTTTGGATATGCTTTTGTAGTTGCCTTATAAATGGTTTTCTTAATTGAATTGTCATTTAACAAAGTAGCAGCAAATAGCATTTCTTTCATGTCTAACTGAGAAGGGTTGGAAATAGCTAAAGATGCAATTTCTTCATCCGTTTTCTTAGGCTCATACACACGAAGAGTTATAGTTGCTTTTCTTAGTTTAGGAAGAACATCATCTTCAATTGCGTCATAAATTTCAGCCATATCCCTTATAGCTTCCTCTCGTTTTTGTGGGTCTTTCTGATTTCTGACAATATTTAAAACCTTGCTTTTGTCTTTTAAGTCCGAAGAGTTTACAAGCTTATTGAAACCGCCCCAGTCTTCACCTTTAGAACTATTGATATAAATATCATCGTTATAAGCTCCGTCAACTTTTAAATCCCTCATTAATCGCTTAGCGTAGGAGAATGTCGATTTAGATCTATTATTAGAAACTTTATCGTTAACATCTAAGCTTCCTTCTGGTGAAGCATAAGAAGAAATTTCAATATTTTTTGTCTTAAATCCTTGTTTAGCGAATTCTTTTAATCGCTTTACTTCATCAGAACTTTTTTGTGAATATCTTACAGTAGAGTTATTTACGGTAAAGTATATAACAGCAGTTTCTTCAAGGATAGTTTCTTTTTCATAAGTGTGGTCAGCAAATTTTGGCTCTTCATTGTCTTTTACTCTTGTAGCAGTAGCCATAACGCCATCTGCAATTTTCAATGAACCTAAGTATTTACTATTGTCATTCATAGTGGCTGTAGCTGTTGCAAATAGATCGTATGCAAACATATCATCGGTATAATTAACGCTACCTTCATAAGTAAACTTACCGCCAGTTACGTAGCCAATAGTTTTGCCGTTAGAGGAAACTTTTTCACCTTGTAGTTTTACAGGCTCAAAAAACACTTTGTTTTCGCTGTCAGCACTCTCTGCTAGCATGGGTCTGAACTCAGCAGAAGCGTTTTTTTGAAAATATTTTTTTGGAATATTGACATCCAATTCAATATTGATTACGCCGCCATGAACTTCAACCTGAGTTGGCGTGACTGAGTATTCTAAAGTGTTGAACTTAGAAACCATTAAATCTAATCCACAAGAACTAAGTAATAATAGAACTGTGAATACTATTGAGGATTTGAAAAAAATTGTCTTTTTCATTATCATGAATTTCATTTAAAGTTAGTTGATAATTGCAAATATATATTTATTAGGTTACAAACGATGTGTGTGCATGGTATAATTTTAAATATACCATTGTTAACAATGTTTTATTAAATAACGTACTTTTGTGGGCAAAATAAATAATTTTAAATCATGAAAAATTTAACAATAGTCTTTTTACTTCTTCTTGGCTCTTTAAGTTCATATGCTCAGACGAGAAGTTCACAATTTAATTCATTTTCTGTCGGTGCTGATTTCTTATCCTCCAATATTTTCTTGGGTGACATTAAACAGCATGATTTTTATCCCTCAAGGGTTGGGAACTTTAATGAGTTTCGATTTTCAGGAGCTGTCAATGTGAAAAAAATGTTTAATAATGTTTATGGCCTTCAAGCAGAGGTTGGTATTGGAAAGTTAGCTGGTATAAGAAGAGCTTTTGGCAGTTGTGATTATTGCACTTCTTCAGATTACAGTGCTAGTTTGGATTCTGAATCAACAAAATTTTTGGCACATTACACAAATTTTGATGGAAGTTTACTGCTTAATTTATCAAATTTTGTTCTGAACACTTCTAAACTCAAACCTTCAAAATTTACAGTCTTGGGTGAATTTGGAGCTGGCCTTATGTCATTCCGTTCAGTGCATAGAAAAATATCAAATAATGAGGTTTTAGGATACAGAGGGTATGAGAGTAGTGATTTAGAAAATAAAGACTTGCAAACAGAGGCATATGTAAAAGCCGCAACACATGTATTGTTTAAAATTAATGATCGTTTTGACTTTGCTGCAAAAATTAAATATTATTTGATTAATTCAGATTATATTGATGTCGCTCAAAACTCAGGAAGAAGAGATCTTTTAGCTTCAAAAGACAAATTTATGTCATTTTCACTAGGGCTGAACTATTCTTTAGGTTCAAAAAAGAAATCCGTGCTTTGGTATAATCCATTAAATGAAGTTTATCACACTCAAAAACGTATTGCTCAAAAAGTCCAAAAGATGTCAAAAGATACGGATGAAGATGGTGTTGCAGATTACTTTGATAAAGATAATGAAACGCCTGAAGGTGTTAGTGTAGACGGTTCAGGGGTACCTATGGATGTAGATAATGATGGTGTTTTCGATTATCAAGATAAAGATCTTTTCACAGCAAGAAATGCTAAGGTAAATTCTGATGGTGTTGAAATAGATACAGATGGTGACGGTGTTCCAGACAGTAGAGATTTAGAAAATTCTGTTAAGGGTGCTATAGTAAATTATCAAGGTATAGAAGTATCTAAAAAGTCATCTGCCAATTCATCATCAACTGTTCTGCCATCAATTTTCTTCAGTACAGCAAGTACTAAAATTCGTAGTGAAGACTTCAAAAGGCTAGCAATAGCTGCAAAAATTATGAATGAAAATGAGGGCGATAAATACTTTGTCGTTGGTCATGCTGACAACAGAGGTACTGTTGACTTCAATTTAGAGTTAGCAAAGGAAAGAGCAGAAAACGCTATTCGATATCTTGTTGATGTCTTTGGTGTAGATGCTGATAGGTTTGAAGTGGTTTCAAAAGGTGAAACAAGTCCATTATTGCTAAAATCTAATTTCAGCGCAGACTCAGAGAACGGTGGCTACAACTTAGAAGACTACATGAATGAAGTGAACAGAAGAGTTGACTTTATTAAGAAATAGGACTATAGCTTTTTAGCTAAGTCCCAAAGAACAATCCCAGCACTGACTGAAACGTTGAAAGAATGTTTTGTTCCGTGCTGGGGTATTTCTATAACTCCATTACTTAAGTCAATACAATCATCACTTACTCCACTTACTTCATTGCCAAAAATTAAGGCAATTTTTTTTGATGTATCAATCTCAAAATTCTGAAGTTTAATAGAGTTGTCCGCTTGTTCAACGCTAAGTATGGAAAAATTATCTTCAGATAGAGATTTAATGCAGTCGATTGTATTTTCGAAGTATTCCCAATCAACAGATTCGGTTGCTCCCAAAGCAGTTTTTCGTATTTCTTTTTTTGGTGGAGTTGGACAAATACCACAGAGCATTACCTTTTCAATCAAAAAGGCATCTGAAGTTCTGAATATTGAACCTACATTATGGGCACTTCTAACGTTATCGAGCACGATAACAATCGGTAATTTTTTTGTACTTTTAAATTCTTCTAAATTTAAACGATTTAACTCCTTATTTTTTAACTTACGCATCTTTTAAAAATCTGTTTGCTAAATTATATAAAATAGACCGTTGGCAGCTAAAAAAAATACAAGTGGTGTGAAGAAGGTTACTCCTTTGATGAAGCAATACAACAGCATTAAGGCAAAATACCCTACTGCTATGCTTTTGTTTAGGGTAGGTGATTTTTACGAGACTTTTGGTGATGACGCGGTCAAAGCGTCTAAAATCTTAGGAATTACACTGACAAAGCGTTCAAACGGTTCCTCGAATGATGCTCTAGCGGGCTTTCCTCATCATGCTTTAGACACCTACCTTCCCAAACTAGTAAGGTCAGGGCAACGTGTAGCCATTTGCGACCAATTAGAAGACCCAAAGGCAACCAAATCGATCGTAAAGCGGGGGGTAACGGAGCTTGTCACTCCAGGTGTGTCTTACAATGATAAAGTCCTTGACCATAAGTCCAATAATTTTTTAGCCTCCATTCATTTTGGGGCAAAAGAAATGGGAATTTCCTTTTTAGATATTTCTACCGGTGAGTTTTTACTAGCACAAGGCAAGGACGAATACGTGGGTAAGCTTATTCAAAGTTTTAACCCTTCGGAAATAGTTATTCAAAAACAGTTTAGCCAAAAATTCAGTCAACTTTTTGGGGATAAATATTACACCAGTACACTAGAAGATTGGGTGTTTACTGATGATTTTACCAAAGAGAAGTTATTGGCACATTTTGGCACCCTTTCTCTTAAAGGCTTCGGCGTTGAGTCCATGACGGCAGGAACTATTGCAGCAGGAGCAGCTTTGCATTACCTTTCAGAAACACATCACAACCACATTAAACACATCGTTAACCTTCAGAGGATTGAAGAGTCTAATCATGTGTGGATGGATAGGTTTACAATTCGAAATTTGGAGTTATTTAACTCGTCAAGTGAGGATGCCATTACTTTAATTGACATCATTGATTTTACCATTACACCAATGGCATCACGATTGTTAAAGCGATGGATGGCTTTTCCTTTGAAGGAAAAAACCCTTATAGAAGATAGACTTTCTGCTGTTGACTACTTTATGACTGCCGAAACGGACGTTTTATCTTCTAATATTAAAGAAATAGGTGATTTAGAACGTTTGATTTCCAAAGTAGCTACTGCACGTATTAATCCAAGAGAAGTTGTGCAGCTTAAGAAGGCGTTGAATGCTATTGAGCCAATAAAAGCATACTGCAAAAAATCCAATAATAAGTCACTTGTACAGTTGTCTGATCATCTAAATTTATGTGAAATTATCAGAGATAGGGTCGCTAAAGAAATTAATGATGACGCACCTATTGCGGTGAGCAAGGGTAAGGTGATTTCAAAGGGTGTAAATTCTGAGCTAGACGATTTGCGTTCTATCGCTGAGCATAGTCACACACATTTGCAGCAAATTCTTGAAAGAGAGACAGAACGTACTGCTATTCCATCCCTTAAAATTGCTTTTAATAATGTATTTGGCTACTACTTAGAAGTAAGAAATACACACAAAGATAAAGTTCCAGAGGAGTGGATAAGAAAGCAAACCTTAGTTAACGCTGAACGTTATGTTACTCAAGAATTAAAGGAATTAGAGACCAAAATATTAGGAGCAGAGGAAAAGATTTTAGCCTTAGAGACTAGTTTATTTAACAACTTAGTATTGAGTCTGATTGATTACATTCCAGAAGTACAGATTAATGCTCAACGCATATCGCAATTAGACTGCTTATTGTCTTTTGCTGAACTATCAAAGCGACATAGGTACACCAAGCCAGAAATTAACGACGGCTACGAATTAAGTATTAAAAATGGTCGACACCCTGTTATTGAGCAGCAACTGGCTGTTGGAGAAGAATATATTGCTAACGATGTGTACTTAAATAGAGATGATCAGCAGATAATTATGATTACTGGACCGAATATGTCAGGTAAATCCGCAATACTTCGTCAGACAGCATTAATCGTTTTATTAGCTCAGATGGGTTGCTTCATACCGGCAGAAAGCGCTAGCATTGGCATTGTCGATAAGGTTTTTACTAGAGTAGGGGCGTCTGATAATATTTCTCAAGGTGAGTCAACTTTTATGGTTGAGATGAACGAGACAGCGAGTATTTTGAATAATATTTCAGATCGCAGCCTAATATTACTGGATGAAATTGGTCGTGGAACAAGCACTTATGATGGTATTTCCATTGCTTGGGCAATTGCTGAGTTCGTACATGAACACTCTACCAAGGCAAAAACCCTATTTGCTACTCATTACCACGAGTTAAACGATATGACGTCTACATTTAAACGCATAAAGAATTTCAATGTGTCGGTTAAGGAAATAGATAATCAAATTTTGTTCTTGAGAAAGTTAGTTGAAGGTGGTAGTGAACATAGCTTCGGAATACATGTAGCAAAAATGGCAGGTATGCCAAAGCAAGTGGTAGATAGGTCAAAGCTAATAATGAAGCGTCTTGAAAAAGCCCATTCGTCAGAAGGAAAGTCCAGAGTAATTGAATCAAGAAATGATAACGATTTACAATTGAGTTTCTTTCAGCTCGATGACCCTATATTAGAGCGTATTCGCGATGAAATAAAAGATTTAGATATTAATTCACTTACACCAGTCGAGGCGCTTATGAAGTTGAATGAGATAAAAAAGGTTATAGGTCAATAAAAAATTTAAAAGGAGGGTTTGTGCAATCTGAAAAATGTATTACATTTGCCCTCCCTACTGCGAGTGTAGCTCAGGGGTAGAGCATCACCTTGCCAAGGTGAGGGTCGTGGGTTCAAATCCCATCACTCGCTCAACATCCTCTTTGAATAAAAGAGGATTTTTATTGTATTACCCCAAGCCCAGGTGGTGGAATTGGTAGACACGTTGGACTTAAAATCCAATGGACAGTAATGTCCGTGCGGGTTCAAGTCCCGCCCTGGGTAC
>JADHMQ010000009.1 GCA_016779935.1 Flavobacteriales bacterium | reverse complement strand
CGCTTATCGTTATATTAATGGTAACTCAAATGGCGATATAAATGGTTTAAAAGGAAACTTTACTCCCAGCACTAATTATGAGTGGCATACTAAAGCATGGTGTAGTGGAAATCTTAACCAAGATGGCGCCCCAGACCCTATGTATCATTCTGGATGGGGAGACTTTTCACCATTCAACACAGAAGACCCATGCGACAAGATGCCTGAGAATTTAACAACAAGTTCAAACGGCACTAATACAGCAGTAATTATGTCTTGGGATATTCCAGAAAGTGGCGCTCCTGATCATTATTTCCTTGAATTGACCAATACTACAACTGGCGCACAATTTCAGTGGAATAACATCCCCGGTACTGCTACTTCAAAAGCAAAATACAACCAAAATGTGGGCGATGTGTTTTCTTGGAAAATAAGGGGAGCATGTGGAACTAACGGCACCTCTTGGGCAACCTCATTTTCTCAACCGGAGTATTACATATTAGGTGGTGCAAGACTGGAAAACGAAGAGTTCGATAAGCTTGAGCTTTCTCCAAATCCATCAAGAGGTAAGTTTAATATTAGTTTTGAAACCGTTGAAAACAGTATTGTTGATATTGTTATCACAAATTACCTTGGTAAAGAAGTTTATTCAAAACAGTTCAATACTCAGGATGACATTTTTAACAAATCTATTGATATCAGCTCAAATGCTAATGGCATCTATTTGTTAAGTGTTAAAACTAATACTAGCTTAATTAATAAAAGAGTTGTAATTCAATAAAGTCTAAACACGTGTTTTAGAGACGGAACTAGGCCATTTTGGTTCCGTATTTAATACCCAACTTTTTTTCTGATACGTTGAAGTACTGAGCGGGCAATGACTCTAGCTTTTTCAGCTCCTTTCAATAATTCTGCCTCTATTTCCTCTGTATTTTCCATTAGATAATTAAAGCGTTCTCTTTCATTTGAAAAGTGCTCTAAAATGAGTTCGAATAAAGCTTGCTTAGCATGTCCATAACCAAAATTTCCGCTTTCATATTGAGCTTTTAAGTCAGAAATCTGTGATTCTGAGCCAAGAAGTTCGTACAGCTTAAACACATTACAAGAAACCCAATCTTTAGGCTCTTCAAGAGGGGTACTATCCGTAACGATTCCCATTATTTGCTTTCTCAATTTCTTTTCAGGCAAAAAGATATTAATAAAGTTATTATACGACTTACTCATCTTTTGTCCGTCAGTACCGGGTATTGTCATGACTCGTTTATCAATTTGAGCCTCGGGTAAAACTAGAGTATCGCCATAAGCATGGTTAAAAGAGCCTGCAATATCACGAGTCATCTCAAGGTGTTGTTGTTGGTCTTTACCTACTGGCACAATCTCTGCATCATAAAGCAAGATATCAGCCGCCATCAAAACTGGATAAGTAAATAAGCCTGAATTCACGTCTGACAAACGATTCGATTTATCTTTAAAAGAATGGGCGTTTGCCAACATTGGAAATGGCGTAAAACAATTTAAATACCATGTCAATTCACACACTTCAGTAACGTCCGATTGTCGGTAAAAAAGGTTGGCAGAAGTGTCAAAACCAAAAGCCAACCAAGTGGCTGCAGTAGCATAGGTATTGTACCTCAGTAATTCAGCATCCCTTACACTTGTTAAAGAGTGTAAGTCAGCAATGAATAACAGGCTTTGATTTTCTGGGTTTTGAGATAACTTTATAGCCGGGACTATAGCCCCTAAAATATTTCCAAGATGAGGAACGCCTGTACTTTGAATGCCTGTTAAAACTCTTGCCATAAATCAATTTTGAACTGTAAAAATAACAATTGCTTTAGAAAAGTCGACGAATTAGCTATTTTTGTTTGACAAATGAAAATTTTACAATCAGCACTTAGTCTATTATGGCGCTTATGGTTCTTACTAACCTTTGCCATACCCTTCCTTTTACTACTGCCTATTACAATTTTCATGACATTCAGTCCTAAATTTTACCCTGCATTATATTTCTTTTTACACCGTATCAGCAAACTTATGATGTATGCTAGCGGAATTATACCCATCATTAAAAAAGAACATAAACTAGACCCAAAAAAACAGTACCTATTATTTAGTAATCACGCATCTACATTAGATATTCCAATGATGTTTTTTATCAGTAAAAAACCCATTGCTTTTATTGGGAAAGAATCGCTCGTTAAACTTCCTATATTCGGTTTTTATTACAAACGGTTTAACGTATTGGTAAATCGAGAAAGCCTCAGAAATTCATACCAAGCCTTTGAAGAAGCTGGTCAGAAAATAAAGAAGGGGCAAAACATGGTTATCTATCCAGAAGGAGGAATTGTTAAAGACGATAGGCGATTGGCAAAATTTAAAAATGGTCCATTTCGATTGGCCGTAGAGCAAAATGTTTGCGTAATTCCTATTACCTTTGCAGATAATAAGAACATATTTCCAGAACGTTTTACTGAAGGAAAACCAATGCGAGCAAGGGTAACCATTCACAAGCCCATTGAAAATTGTTCAAGCATGAGTATTCAGGAACTAAAAGAAAAAGTGTTTAACACCATAGAACAAGAACTAATTCGATATGAAAATTGACCAAACACTCATAGATAAACTTGCCAAACTTAGCCAGTTAGAATTTAACTCTGACGCTAAAGCTAAAATGGAAGATGACCTTAATAAGATATTAGAGTTTGTCGATAAGCTCAACGAAGTAGATACCGAAAATATTGAACCTCTTATCTACCTAAATAAAGAGACAAATAAGCTTAGGGAAGATGAGATTGGCGAACATTTGCCCAAAGAAAAGGCACTCAAAAATGCTCCGTCCAAAGATTCGGATTATTTCAAAGTGCCTACTGTATTAAAAAAGTAAATCTTAGCAGTTTTCGTCGAAAGCCTGCATTAAATTTTCAGCAATCATTTCTGCTGGTCTTCCTTCGATATGATGTCTTTCTATAAAGTGAACTAATTCTCCACCTTTAAATAATGCAATTGAGGGAGATGACGGAGGGTAAGGCAAGCAATAATCTCTAACTTTTGCAACAGCCTCTTTGTCTTGTCCTGCAAAAACTGTAGTCAGCTTTGTTGGAACCTTAGTGTGTTTGGCAGCCATTTTTACTGCTGGACGTGCATTTCCTGCGGCACAACCACAAACTGAATTAATCATAACCAAAACAGTTCCTTCTTTTTCATCTAAAACAGATGAAACGGCTTCGGCGGTTTTCATTTCTTCAAAACCAGCCTCAGTAAGGTCAAGTCGCATTGGTGTACAAATTTCTTCTGGATACATAGTATTATTTTTTTAGGTGGTACAAAATTACTTTAGTTGACGTTTACTAGCAAAGAAATCTGTAATTATTTGTCCGCACTCTTCAGCCATTATCCCGCCGACAAGTTCTGTTTTGGGATGCAATACCTCCCCTGCCTTAGACCTGAATCCTCTTTTGTCATCGCTAGCACCATAAACCACCTTCTTTAATTGTGTCCAATAGGAAGCGCCAGCACACATCACACAAGGCTCTAAAGTAACATACAGCGTACATTCGTTTAAATACTTTCCTCCCAAATAGTCTGCAGCAGCAGTAAAAACTTGCATCTCAGCATGTGCAGTAACATCATTTAAACGCTCCGTAAAATTATGGGCTCTGGCAATGATTTGATTATCACAAACCACAACTGCACCCACTGGGACCTCATCTAAGTCCCTTGCTTTTTGGGCTTCCTCTAAAGCCTTTTTCATAAAATAGTCGTCGGAATAATCTTGTAACATCTAGCAAAAGTAGAGTTTTTAATAAACTATTTCAAAAATCTGATAGAAGTTAAATAAGTCGTAATTTTACAGACTTTAATTAAGTCAATTATCATGTTACGAACACATCACTGTGGCGACTTACGCCACTCAAATATTGGAGAGGAAGTTACACTTAGCGGTTGGGTACAAAAAACTAGAGACTTGGGCGGAATGACCTTTGTCGATTTGAGAGACCGTTATGGTATTACTCAATTGGCCTTCAATATGGATACCGATTCAGATTTGTGCTTACAAGCTAGAAAATTAGGACGTGAATTTGTCGTACAAGTAATTGGAAAAGTAATAGAACGTTCGAGCAAAAACATGAACATTCCTACTGGCGATATTGAGATTGAAGTACAACAATTAAATGTACTAAATAGTGCTAAAACACCTCCATTTACTATTGAAGATGAAACCGATGGCGGAGACGATTTGCGTATGCAATACCGTTATTTAGATATTAGAAGAAATCCCGTAAGAGATAACCTTGTATTGAGGCATCGCCTTTCTACTGAGACTAGAAAATACCTCGATGCTCAAGAATTTATCGAAGTAGAAACACCCTACCTCATTAAGTCAACCCCTGAAGGAGCAAGAGATTTTGTAGTGCCTTCTCGAATGAATGAAGGTCAGTTTTATGCATTACCACAATCGCCACAAACTTTTAAGCAATTGCTTATGGTAGGTGGTATTGACAAATATTACCAGATAGTAAAGTGTTTTAGAGATGAAGATTTAAGAGCCGACAGACAGCCTGAATTTACTCAAATTGACTGCGAGATGTCCTTCATTGAGCAAGAAGATATCTTGAATATGTTTGAAGGTTTAATACGCCATTTATTGAAAGAAATTAAAGGGATAGAATTGAATAAATTCCCGAGAATGACCTATGATGAGGCTATGGAAAAGTATGGTTCTGATAAGCCTGATATCCGTTTTGAAATGGTCTTCAATAATATGAATGAAGTCACTCAGCAGAATAACTTTGTAGTTTTCGATAGTGCTGAATTAGTAGTCGGCATTTGTGCTAAAGGCTGTGCTGAATGGAGCAGAAAACAGCTAGACGCTTTGACGGATTATGTCAAACGGCCTCAAATCGGCGCGAAAGGTTTAATCTATTGCAAGTATAATACCGATGGCACATTTAAATCCTCAGTGGACAAATTTTTCAGTCAAGACGATTTAGCTAAGTGGGCCGAAAAGATGGGTGCTAAGCCAGGTGATTTAATGTTCTTGTTGTCAGGTGAAACCGATAAAGTGCGTAAGCAAATGAACGAACTTCGTTTGCAAGTTGCTGAACAATTAGGACTAAGAAAATCTGATGAGTTTGCACCTCTTTGGGTGGTTGATTTTCCACTATTGGAATGGGATGAAGAAACAGAACGCTACCATGCAATGCACCACCCTTTCACCTCACCCAAACCTCATGATATTGACAAGTTAGAAAGTGACCCAGGGGCTGTAAGAGCTAACGCTTATGACTTAGTGATGAACGGCACAGAACTAGGTGGCGGCTCTATTCGTATTCACGATAAAGAATTACAACGATTGATGTTCAAGCACTTAGGGTTTACCGAAGAAGAAGCCAAAGACCAATTCGGATTTTTGATGAACGCCTTTGAATATGGTGCGCCACCACATGGTGGTATTGCCTTTGGATTTGATCGACTTTGTTCGCTATTCGGTGGGCAGGAAAGCATCAAAGACTTTATCGCTTTCCCTAAAAATAATTCGGGTAGAGATGTTATGATTGATGCACCTTCATTTATAAACCCTCATCAATTAAACGAACTAAACATCAAATTAAAATAATTTTTTTGTAAATTGAAGCATTAATTTATTGCCATGATTTTTTTACCCAATTCAAACTTGAGTTACAATTCTTGTCGACTTATTTTTACATCCTTTTTTTTATTAAGCGCATGTGCTATAGCATTTGCTCAAAGTAATAACCAGCTATTAAATGTCCACCATTCTAATTTATTGAATACTTCTTCGCCATATGAAGGAAGTTTGGGCTATGACCAAAATCAATTGTATTTTTTTAGTGGTACATTTTGGAAAAGCTTCGAAGACCATTGGAGGCTAAATGGCAATAATAATATAACTGCCAGCAACTTTGTAGGTTGCACCAACAATCAAAACTTAAATATAAGAACGAATAATAATGGGAGGTTAATGATAACATCAACTGGTAATGTTGGTATAAATATCAACAACCCAACTGCTAAATTTCAAGTTGATGGGGCCAACAACAATGATTTATTCGTTTCTATAAATGGTAATGTCGGAATTGGCACCTCATCCCCGAGTCAAAGGCTACATGTTAATGGGAATGTAGTGGCTAACGCCTTTAATACTCCAGACTATGTTTTTGAAAACTATTTTAAAGGAAGCTCATATTTACCATCCTATTCATATTATTCATTAGATGAAGTTTTTGATTTTGTTAAAAAAAATAAGCATCTCCCTAACGTGCCTTCTGCTAATGAAGTTGAAAAACAGGGCGGCATGATAGTTAATCGTGCTACTGAAAAAATCTAGAGAAAATTGAAGAGCTATTTCTTCATCTTATAGATTTAAAACAAAAATGTCAAAATTTAGAAAAGCGATTATCTACACTTGAATAAAACTTTTAACCATGAAAAGTATTTTAATTTCATTTGTGTTTATTTGCTCGACTCATGTATTGAAAGCCCAAACGGCTAGTCAGCTTTTAAACATTAACTCTGTTAGTTCAATTTCAGATGTCAATAATATAAGCAACCCTATCCAAGGAAGTTTAATTTATGTAAGTGGCGAGAATGCCCTTTATTATAGGAGTTCATCACAGTGGAAAAAAATTACTGGTGATGACTGGCAAATAATTGGAAATAGTAGCAATTCTTTTTTTGGCAGTACCAATTCGCAAGACATTAGGTTCAAAACTAATAACACCGAAAGAATGGTTATAAAAGGCAATGGTAATATTGGAGTAAATATTAAGGAGCCAATCGAACTTTTTGAAGTTAATAGTAGAGTACATGAAGTCGATCTTGTTCCTAAAATGAATAGTAATAGCCAAAATGGTGTTACTCTAAATGGCCTTACTTCTATGCTAGGAACATCTACAACGTTTAAAGATGCGTTTGATAATAACAATACTTCCAACTGGTTTGTTTCCAGAACAAGTAGTAGCGATAGCAGTCCAGACTTATGGATAAGTGTAGACTTAGGCGTATCAAGAGCCGTAACAGGCTATACTCTAAGAGCAGGAAGCAATTGGGCTAGAACTCCAAAGCAATATCAATTACAAGGCTCACATAATGGAACTAACTGGACAAACTTGGAAAACATAAATACATTGTCTACTAACGATTGGCAAACCAACCCTTTAAAGTCTCATTCTGTAAACAACACCACCAACTACAGACACTATCGCTTATATTTTCATTCCTCATTTGAATCTTATCAATTAGGAGCAAATTATAGCGCGAATTATCAAATAGATGAAATAGAATTTAAAGGAGACATTCCAGAGCTTATTGTTAACTCCAATAATAGTAGAGTAGGAATAAACCATTACAACCCACAAGAAGCTTTGCATGTCAATGGTAATATACTTGCAAACGCATTCCAAACTCCTGACTATGTGTTTGAACACTATTTTGACAACCATAGCCAGTCTAACCCAAACTACTCATTCAGTTCACTAGAAAACATTCATAAATTTATTAGAGAAAATCATCATTTGCCTAATTTACCTTCTAAAAAAGATGTTGAAAATAATGGAGGCATAATTATCAATAAAGCCGTTGAGCAACACTTGGAGAAAATAGAAGAATTGTATTTACATCTTATTGAGTTGGAAGAATACGTGTCTTATCTTGAAAAAAAATATCGAAAAATTAAAACCCATGCAGAATGAAAAAATTACTTTTTCCTTTACTATTTATTTCATTATGGACAGTCGCTCAGCCAAGTAAAAATCAAATAATAAGACTGACATCAGTTAATTCCCCAAACAACTTGACAGCTATAACTAGCCCTAACGAAGGCTCATTGGTGTTTGTAAATTCTAATAAAACCATTTACCTACACAATGGCACTAGCTGGTCTCCCTTAGGAAATCCATGGAAAATAAATGGCAATCAATGTGAATCTACTGACTTTTTAGGAACCACAAATAATCAAGATTTTATTTTTAGAACCAATAACTCGGAAAGAATGGTTATTAAAGGTGATGGAAAAATAGGAGTAAATACAAATAGTCCGTCTGCTGCTTTTCAAGTTGGTGAATCTAGTCAAGGTAGTGAAGACATTATAACCTCATTTAGTCAATTGAGTAGCAACATAAATATGGTTACTGGTAATTTTTTTGTTGATAATGACATTAACACTAATTCATCCATTTCTAATGGTCAGTGGATTCAGTTTAACGGGAACCCTTCGGACCCCAAAATTGTTACCACATACACTTTACGTTTCTTAAGTTATGCAGCAACAGGCTTTCATTTTCAAGGGCGGTTAAATAATAATTCTGCCTGGGTCACATTAGATAATCAATCAAATGTAACATGGCCAGGTAATAATGTTTTACAACAGTTCAACTTTAATAATACTATAGCTTATGAAGATTATAGGATAAGTTTTACTTCATGGAACAATCATTTTCTATACGCCATAATGTCCGAAATTGAGTTTAAAGAAAATATCAATATTTTACCTTTATTGACTTTTGAACAAAATGGAAGGGTTGGTATTAATATTGATCCTCCGACAGAAAAGTTACAAGTTGGCGGAAATATTTTGGCTAATGCCTACACTCCAGATTACGTTTTTGAATACCATTTCGACGGTTTTAGTGAACAAAACCCTGATTACAAACCTAAATCCTTAAAAGACACAAAAGAATTTATCAAAAAAAATAAACATCTTCCCGGTGTCCCTTCTGCTAAAGAAGTTAAGCAAATAGGTGGGATAATTATTAATCAAGCTATCGATAAAAATTTGGAGAAAATAGAGGAGTTGTATTTACACCTTTTTAAAGTAAATGAAAGAATTAAAATATTAGAAGGGCTTATTGATGATGAAGAACAAAAAAAACGCTTCTAAAAAGAAGCGTTTTAAAATTAATATTAGACTTTATTTTAAAGGGTTCCTCTATTCCCTTGCTCTCTTTCGATTGCTTCAAATAGAGCTTTGAAATTTCCTTTACCAAAGGACTGTGCCCCTTTTCGTTGTATTATTTCAAAGAACATCGTTGGCCTATCTACAACAGGTTTAGTAAACAATTGAAGTAAATAGCCTTCATCATCTCTATCTATCAATATCCCGTGTTTTTTAAGTACCTCAACATCTTCATCAATATCGCCTACTCTTTCTAATAAATCATCGTAGTAATTTTCTGGAACATAAAGGAATTCTACACCCCTATCGCGCATTGCTGAAACAGTAGAAACAATATCGTCTGTAGCCACCGCAATGTGTTGAACACCAGGACCATTGTAGAAATCTATATATTCTTCAATTTGAGATTTTTTCTTGCCCTCTGCTGGCTCGTTAATAGGAAACTTAATTCGTCCATTGCCATTACTCATTACCTTGGACATTAAGGCTGTATAATCGGTAGAGATATCGTTATCATCGAAGGAAATAATTTGAGCAAACCCCATTACTTTAGCATAAAACTCACACCAAGTGTTCATCTCATCCCAGTCCACATTACCAACCATATGGTCAATAAATTTTAGACCTGTTGGAGCTGGATTATAATGGCTTTCCCATTTTTTATATCCAGGCAAGAATGGGCCATCATAAGCCTTTCTTTCCACAAAAATATGTACCGTTTCGCCATAGGTATAAATCCCTGAACGCACTACTTTTCCGAAGTCGTCTTCTTCCGCCGTAGGCTCCATATAAGATTTAGCACCCCTTTTGGTAGTTTCTTCCCATGCTTTGGTAGCATCCTCCACCCAAAGAGCAATTACTTTTACACCATCACCATGTTTGTTGATATGCTCATTAATAAGGCCTCCCTCTGTAAGTGGAGTAGTGAGTGCTAGACGAATTTTGTCTTGCTTTAACACATAAGACACACGGTCTTTAACACCTGTTTCAAGACCAGCGTATGCCTCCGACTGAAAGCCAAATGCTGTTTTATAATAATGGGCTGACTGCTTAGCGTTACCCACATATAATTCAACGTAATCCGTTCCTAATAAGGGCAAAAAATCCTCTGCCTCATCAAATAATTTCTTCAAACCGTATTCGGTGTTCTGAAGGTTTTTTAAATTTTTAATTTCTGCTGACATAGTTAGTAAGTTTAAATATTATTTATCCAACCAAGATTTATGGTAATCGCCATCGATTAAATCCATTGCTGCCTGTGTTACTTTTAAAGGTTTAAAGGTATCTACCATAACAGCTAATTCCTCTGTTTCTTTTTCGCCTATACTTCGCTCGGCAGCTCCAGGGTGAGGACCATGTGGTATTCCTGCAGGGTGAAGCGTAATTTGACCCTGTTCAATATTATTTCTACTCATGAAATCACCATCCACATAGTACAGCACCTCATCAGAGTCTATGTTAGAATGGTTGTAAGGTGCCGGTATAGCCTCAGGGTGATAGTCATAAAGCCTAGGACAGAATGAACACACTACAAAACCTGCTGCCTCAAACGTTTGGTGTATTGGGGGAGGTAAATGTACTCTTCCTGTAATTGGCTCAAAATCGTGAATAGAGAATGCATAAGGATAGTTATAACCGTCCCAACCAATCACGTCAAAAGGGTGAGAGGCATAAACGTATTCATGTAACATCCCTTCCTTCTTTATCATCATGGTAAAGTCACCCAATTCATCGTGCGTTTCTAGCTCGTCTGGCTGACGAAAGTCTCGTTCGCAAAAAGGAGAATGTTCTAATAATTGACCAAACCAATTTCTATAACGCTTTGGCGTATACATAGGACTAGTAGATTCTACAATAAATAGACGGTTATCTTCACCATCAAATTTAAAGGCATAAATCATCCCTCTAGGAATCATAAGGTAATCGCCAGGTCCAAATTTTAAATTTCCAACGATAGTTCTAAGCGTTCCAGTTCCTCTGTGAACAAATACCATTTCATCGCAATCGGCATTTTTATAAAAATAATCCGTCATGGATTGCTTTGGAGCGGCTAGTGAAATGTGACAATCGTTGTTAATTAGTACTGCTACTCTGCTGTCCAGATAGTCATCCGTAGGCTTTACCGAAAAGCCTTTAAGACTTATTGACTTGAGGTTTTTTTCTACTGCTACTTTTGGAGTTACATCTTTAGCTCCAATAATATCTTTGACCATGGTCGGTCGGTGTGTATGGTATAGTAAAGAAGACATTCCGTCAAAACCTACAGTGCCGAATAACTGCTCATAATACATTCCACCATCTGGCTTTGAAAAAACCGTGTGTCTTTTGTGTGGGATTTTCCCCAATTTGTGATAAAATGGCATACCTTATTATTTTTGTTAGTAAGTTAAAAAAATATTTAATCATCAAAAGCCTTTGATAAATCAACCTTTCGATGGCTATGAAATCGCTTTTTGTTTTCCTCGCCTTTTCTAAGTTTCTTTTGTTCTTCCAATGGCAATTTAGACACTTCTAAACAGTCGTGAGAACAGCATTTTTGGTGCTTCTCTTGACAATCATAACATTGAATAAATAATAAATTACAATTTATGTTTTTGCAATTCACATGAGTGTCTGATGCTGCGCCACACTGATGGCATTGACTAATTACTTCATCACCAATACGTTCTGCCAAACGCTCATCAAAAACAAAGTTTTTGCCTTTAAACTTATTTGGCAATTCTTTATTTTCATTCAACTGTCGAGCATAATCAATTATACCACCATGCAATTGATTCACATCTTCAAAACCATGATGCTTTAAATAAGCCGATGTCTTTTCGCAACGAATTCCTCCAGTACAATACAGTAATACTTTTTTATCTTCATTGCCTTTAAGCATATCTTTTACTTCAGGCAGTTCATCTCTAAAGGTTTCAGACTGTGGACAAATAGCATTTTCAAAATGACCTATTTCGCTTTCGTAATGGTTACGCATATCTACAACGATAGCCCCTTGATCCAAAGCTTCATTCCATTCTCTTGCATTTAGATGAGTCCCTACATTAGTAACGTCATATTCATCTAAGGGAAGACCGTCTGCTACTATTTGTTCCCTAACCTTAATGGTAAGCTTGAAAAACGATTTTC
This sequence comes from Flavobacteriales bacterium, assembly GCA_016779935.1. Taxonomy (NCBI): domain Bacteria; kingdom Pseudomonadati; phylum Bacteroidota; class Flavobacteriia; order Flavobacteriales; species Flavobacteriales bacterium. Next base: position 64,739 of record JADHMQ010000009.1, on the reverse strand, counting down.
CGTCATCTTCAACAGCAATTTTTAAAGGAACGTCTTTAAGCTCATCGTACTTATTGAGCGTTTGAATAAAGGAATTCCAGTTATGTTCTGGCACACTCATTTGAGCGTTGATTCCTTCTCTGGCTACATAAATACGACCAAAGCAATTAATTTCACTCCAATCTGTAAATAAATTGTCTCTAAATTTTTCAGGATTTTCTAAAATAACATACCTATACAGAGAAACCGTTTTTCGGAAAAATGTTTCGTTATTTAACTTTTCCAAAGCCTGCTCCTTACTCAGTTTGTTTTTTAAACCTTTCTTATACGCGTTGGGATCCATTTTAAAATTTCTTTCGCCAAAGGTAAACAAAGAAATGCTAAATGAACACTGATTTAAGTCATAGAAGTAGATTATTAAATAGTTATATTTGTGAGCTATTATGAAAGAGCATGAAAGACACTATTTTAATAATCGGAGCCTCTGGTCAAATAGGCACTGAACTCGTAATTACTCTAAGAAAAATCTATGGCGATGCTAATGTAATTGCCACAGACATACGTCCTATGGCAAATGAAGAGCTGTCAACCGGTCCTTTTGAAGTCCTTGACATAATGGACCAAAATAGACTCTTCGATATAGTAAAAAAATATAAGGTTAATCAAGTCTATTTGTTAGCCGCTTTACTATCTGCCACTGCAGAGAAAAATATTGAATTGGGGTGGAGTTTAAACATGCGTTCGCTATCTCATGTCTTGGATTTAGCCAAAGAAAAACACATCAAAAAAGTCTATTGGCCAAGTTCGATTGCTGTTTTTGGGCCAACTACCCCAAGTGTTCTTACCCCACAGTATACCATTATGGAGCCAAATACTGTTTATGGTATTAGCAAGCTAGCTGGCGAACGTTGGTGCGAATATTATCATGAAAAATTTGGCGTAGATGTGCGAAGTATTCGCTATCCTGGTTTGATAGGTTGGAAATCTGAACCAGGAGGAGGTACTACGGATTATGCCGTTCATATTTTCCATGAAGCACTAAAAAACGGGGAGTATACCTGTTTTCTTAGTGAAAAAACTACCCTGCCTATGATGCACATGAATGATGCTATACGTGCCACTATGGAAATTATGGAAGCTCCATCAGAAAACGTAAAAATTCGTTCATCTTATAACGTTGCAGGACTAAGCTTCAGCCCACAAGAATTGGCTAGTGAGATACAAAAGCATATTTCAGAATTTAAAATAAACTACCAAAGCGATTACCGACAGGATATAGCAGACAGTTGGCCAAAAAGTATTGATGATTCTGAAGCAAAAACGGATTGGAATTGGAAAAGTTCCTTTAATTTGCAAGGGTTAACGACTGATATGTTAACGAACATTAAAACACTAGTGAACCAATAACAGTACAGAATGTCTTCTGATTTAATCATTTATAACACACTCAGCCGAAAAAAAGAGGTTTTCAGAACTATACACCCTAATCATGTTGGCATGTATGTGTGTGGACCTACCGTTTATGGTGAGCCTCACTTAGGACATGCAAGACCTTCCATTACATTTGATATTGTATTCCGATACCTTCAACATAAAGGTTTGAAAGTGCGTTATGTGCGAAATATTACTGATGCTGGACACCTTGTAGATGATGCTGACCACGGTGAAGACAAAATTGCTAAAAAAGCACGTCTAGAAAAATTAGAACCTATGGAGGTGGTACAATTTTACACCATCAAATACCATAAAGCCGTAGAAGCATTAAACTGTTTACCACCATCAATTGAACCAAGAGCAACTGGGCATATCATTGAACAAATAGAAATGGTCAAAAAAATTATCCATAATGGATATGCTTATGAAGTCAATGGCTCAGTTTATTTAGATGTAAATAAGTATAATGAAGACTTTCCTTATGGCAAGTTATCTGGAAGAAATTTAGAAGACACTCTAGAAAATACCCGTGCTCTTGACGGTCAGGACGAAAAGAAAAGCTCGGTAGATTTTGCCATTTGGAAGAAAGCATCACCTGAACACATTATGCGTTGGCCATCTCCTTGGGGAGAAGGTTTTCCAGGTTGGCACCTAGAATGTTCAGCAATGAGCAATAAGTACTTAGGTGATGCCTTTGATATTCACGGTGGTGGCATGGACTTGGTGTTCCCTCATCATGAAGCTGAAATAGCTCAGTCGAACGCTTGTAATAAGTGTGACCCAGCTAAATTTTGGATGCATAACAATATGATTACTATTAACGGACAAAAGATGGGTAAATCTCTAGGAAACTTTATCAATCTTGAAGAGTTTTTTAATGGTAGTCATGATTTATTAGAACGTGCTTACAAACCTATGACGGTACGTTTTTTCATACTACAAGCCCATTACAGAAGTCCACTCGACTTTTCAAATGATGCTTTACAGGCTGCGGAAAAAGGTTTGGCTAAATTGTTAAATGCCCAAAAGACCATTAGCCAACTCAAAGAAAGTAATAATTCTACCGTAGATGTCGCAACCTTAAGAAAGGATTGCTATGCTGCAATGAATGATGACTTCAACACACCAATTCTTATTGCACACCTTTTTGAAGCGGTGCGAATAATTAACTGTGCTAAAGCAGGAACAGAAGAGCTTACTAAAGAAAATATTAAAATTCTAACTGAAATTTTTGACACTTTCGTTGCAAACATTTTGGCACTGAAAGAGGAAGAGGAATCTAATACCAATTTGAGCAACGACATTATGGATATCGTCTTACAAATACGAAGTGCAGCAAAATCCAATAAAGACTGGACAACTGCCGATTTTATTCGAGATGAACTAAAAAAACTAAATATTGAAGTCCGAGATGGAAGCGAAGGCAGTTTCTGGGAAATCAAAGAATAAGCTACTATTAACTATGCGTAATTTTACCCTTATTTCTTTATGTGTGTGCATTTTGTTTTCCTGTCAGGAAGAAAAAAAACCAAGTCAATCCGTTAAAAAAGAAACTAAGAATACAGTTGAAGTACCTGCCTTTAACGCAGACAGTGCTTACCAATACATTCAAGAACAAGTGGATTTTGGACCTCGCTATTTAAGTAGCGAAGGTTGGCAACAATGCGGGGATTATTTGGTTCAAAAGTTATCTAGCTACACGCCATACGTACAGGAGCAGAATAGCAGAATTACAACATACGACGGCAAAACTCATAAGCTAAGAAATATCATCGCCTCATTTAGTCCTGAAAAAAATAACCGAATTTTACTCTGCGCACATTGGGATACTAGGCATGTTGCCGACCATGATGATGACCGACAAAACGAGCCTATTTTAGGTGCAAATGATGGCGGTAGTGGTGTTGGAGTGCTTATTGAAATTGCCCGTTTGTTAGCACAAGAAGAAAGCCGAATGGGTATTGATATTATTCTATTTGATGCTGAAGATTATGGTGACCCCAATAGCAGTTCTCCTAATTCTGCAACAAGTTGGTGTATAGGCTCAAAGTATTGGAGTGAAAACCCACACGTGCCAAATTATTATGCTCAATATGGAATATTATTAGATATGGTTGGTGCTAAAGGCGCACGCTTTACTCACGAAGGACTTTCTAGAAATTACGCTCAACGCATACTCAAAAAAGTTTGGAAAACAGCTCATAATTTAGGACATGGCGAGTACTTTGCGTATCAAATGACTCCGCAAATTATTGACGACCATCTGTATCTAAATACAGTGGCCAATATCCCCACTATAGATATAATTGAATTCGACATGAATACTAAAAGCGGCTTTAATAAGCATTGGCATACTCATAACGACGATATGAATAATATCGACAAAAACACCTTAAAGGCTGTAGGTCAAACTGTTACTTCCGTTATTTATAATGAATAAAAATTTCTAGTCATATACAATGATTGGCAAATATTAACGACCTTTGTAGCATTAAGTTAACACTCTTTTAAATGGAAATTTTCATCTTTATCGTCGCACATTGGTACTTATCGTTATTCGCACAATCCTTCTTTCACCATAGGTACTCAGCCCATCAAATGTTTACCATGCCCAAGTGGGTTGAAAAGTTCTTTTTTGTCTTTTCATTTGTAGCACAAGGCTCTTCGTATATGAGCCCAAAAGTATATGGTATTCTTCATAGATTACACCACGAACACGCCGACAAAGAAGAAGATCCGCACTCTCCATTATTCTCTAAAAACTTTGTTAGTCTAATGGTAAAAACCTACCATAAATTCGCTGGCATTCAAAATGGTGCGATAAAGGTTAAAGAAGCTATTACTAAAAATTTACCTGACTGGAAATGGTTTGATAAAATGGCAGGCTCACTTTTAGTAAAAATACTTTGGTCATTATTCTACATTTGGTTTTACTACACTTTTGCTACTGCTTGGTGGATGTACCTATTCATTCCAATGCACATACTTATGGGACCTGTTCACGGAACTATTGTTAACTGGTTTGCTCATAAGTTCGGTTATACTAATTATGAGGTAGATGATACATCAAAAAACCTTATGCCATTTGATATTTTTATGCTTGGCGAAGGCTACCACAACAATCATCACGCTGAAGGTGGAATGGCAAACTTTGCCAGAAAATGGTATGAGATTGACCCGATTTATCCCATCATGAGAGTTATGGATTTTGTAGGGCTAATAAAGATTAATCCGATAGCCTTAAAGCACTAGTATTCTTCACAGCCCTCAGGAGCTATTTCTAGGGTGTAAATTTCAAGGACATCACCATTCATCCTAGCTGTAATAATGCTTTGTACTGGCAGACCCATTTCAGGCACTAAGTCAGAATAATATTCTTCCATGCCCCAAAGGTCTTCGCCAACAAACTTTACTGGCATAATTTCCCTGTCTTCAAAATAATGTTGACCGTCAGACATGGTCCACCACCCTTCCATAGTAAGCATAGGTTCTTGCGCACAGGCCATTACATAAATAGATAAAAAGACTGCTAAGATTAGACGTTTCATACCTACAAAAATACACATAATCTTGTATCTTGCAGAAAAAGGAATATTTCGATGAAACCAGTTAAAAAACTATTTTTGATAGATGCTTTTGCACTTATTTACCGTTCGTATTTTGCCTTTAGCAAAAATCCACGAATCAATTCTAAAGGCGTAGAGACTTCTGCCGTACTAGGTTTTGTAAATAGTTTGGTGGAAGTACTGAAAAAAGAAAATCCGACACATATTGCAGTCGTTTTTGACACCCCAAAAGCAACCGTTCGACACATTGAATATTCAGAATACAAAGCTAATAGAGAGGCTATGCCAGAAGGTATTTCTGTTGCTCTACCCTATATCGACCAACTGCTTGATGCCTTTAATATTTCTAAACTATTTGCTGATGGGTACGAGGCAGATGATGTGATTGGCACATTGGCAAAAAAAGCCGAAAAAGAGGGCTTTGTTACCTACATGATGACGCCTGACAAAGATTTTGCCCAACTCGTTTCAGAAAACATATTGCTTTACAGGCCTGGAAATAAATGGAAGCCAACCGAAACATGGGGCGTTCAGGAAGTGCTCAATAAATTCGAGATTAAAGAGGTTACGCAAGTCATCGACTTTCTAGGCATGATGGGCGATGCCGTTGATAATATTCCAGGACTTCCTGGTGTGGGCGAAAAAACAGCAAAAAAGCTACTTGCCGAATATGGCAATATGGAAACTCTTTTGGACAATGCCCACGAACTCAAGGGTAATTTGGGTGAAAAAATTCAAGCCAATAAAGAGAAAGGAATTTTATCCAAAAAGCTTGCTACAATTTTATTAGATGCTCCTGTGGATATTGATGAAAAGGCTCTTGAGGTTAAAAAGTTTGATACCGAAAAAGTACAAGCATTATTTGAAGAATTAGAGTTCAGAAACTTAGCAAAACGTTTGCTCAAGCAAAGTGATGTGACAGAAAGTAATACTGACGAACAAGAACCGACAAGTCAAAAAGTAGAAAAAGCACCTTCTGCTCAAATGGATTTGTTTTCTATGGCGATAGACGATGCCCCGCCTACACCCTCTTTTCAGACCCTCGAAGACATAAAAACAGATTATATATTGGTAAATTCTGCTGAAGAAAGACAGCAATTATTAAAACAGCTGCTGCTGCAAAAATCCGTTTGTTTTGATACTGAAACAACCGGTCTCAACCCCCTCACTGCCGATCTTATTGGCTTATCCTTTTGTTACGAAAAGAATAAAGCCTATTACGTGCATGTTCCTGAAGGAAAGGAAAGTGAAATAGCACAAGAATTCAAAGGCTTTTTTGAACATCCTGTAATAGAAAAAGTTGCTCAAAATTTAAAATACGATTATAAAGTAATGGCAAAATATGGTATTCATGTCAGCTTGCCATATTTTGACACTATGCTTGCCCATTATCTTTTAGAGCCTGACCAAAGACACAATATGGACATATTGGCTCAAAACTATTTAAACTATTCTCCGATAAGCATAGAAACACTCATTGGGAAAAAGGGGAAAAACCAATTGAGTATGCGTCAGGCGCCACTAGAAAAAATATACCCCTATGCCTGTGAAGACGCCGATATTACTTTTCAGCTCAAAACCATTTTCCAAAAAGACCTTGAAGGTAGCGAAAGCCTCAAAATTTTAAATGACATAGAATACCCATTAATTCCTGTTCTTTCTGAGATGGAACTGGAAGGAATTAAAATCGACACTACTGCTTTAGCCGATTTTTCAAAAGAATTAGAGGACAGGCTAATTGAGCTAAACGACAATGTTCAGAAGCTAGCAGGCACACCCTTCAACCTGGCTTCACCCAAACAATTAGGTCAGATTTTATTTGAGCATATGAAGTTGGTGGACAAACCAAAAAAGACAAAAACTGGTCAATACTCAACTTCTGAAGACACCTTACTAAAGCTCAAAGGTACACATGAAATCATTGACGAGATACTTGAGTTTAGACAATTACAAAAACTTAAATCTACCTATGTAGATACCTTGCCTGAATTAGCTAACGAAACTACTCACAGAATTCATACTACCTACCAACAAGCGGTGGCGGCAACTGGACGATTAAGTTCTGTAAATCCTAATCTTCAGAATATTCCAATACGTAGCGAAAAAGGAAGAGAAGTAAGAAAAACTTTTGTGCCTAGAAATGATGATTATATCCTTGTTGCTGCCGATTACTCCCAGATAGAATTGCGACTTATGGCACACCTCTCACAAGATGAAGGGATGTTATCGGCTTTTCAAAATGGAGAAGATATTCATACTGCAACAGCCGCTAAAGTGTATCAAATCGATTTGGAGGAGGTCAGCCGAGAGCAGCGTTCGCACGCTAAAATGGTCAACTTTGGAATCATTTATGGAATATCAGCCTTTGGATTATCTCAACGCTTAGGCATCAAACGGGGCGAGGCAAAGGATATCATTGACAATTACTTTGCTCAATACCCCAAGGTAAAGGAATATATGGATATGAGTATTGAAAAAGCTAGAGAAAACGGCTATGTCGAAACTATTTTAGGACGTAAAAGAAAACTTAATGATATTAACTCTAGAAATGCTGTAGTAAGAGGCTATGCTGAACGAAATGCCATTAATGCACCTATACAGGGCTCTGCGGCGGATATCATTAAACTGGCTATGATAGGTGTTAGTAATATGCTGAAAGAAGGTAATTACAAATCCAAAATGCTATTACAAGTTCATGATGAACTGGTATTTGATATTCATAAGACAGAACTTGAGTCCTTAAATGTTCTTATTAAAGAGAAAATGGAGTACGCACTAGCAATTAGTGTTCCATTAGATGTAGAAATAGGAATGGGAGAAAATTGGCTAGAAGCTCATTAAGATTTCTTGTTTTTATATATCGAGTAGAGTACAAGTAAGGCAGCTACACCGATAAAACTGCTTTGACCCATAGAGCCAATAGCTTTTGCAATATTACCCACAACGTTCCACCCAAATAGTGGCTCGCCTACAATAAGTTGAACTGTAATCCCGAGGCATAGTATAACTACAGCAAAAGATGTAAGCTCAGACGCTAACGATTGTATTTTTTCTAGTAAATCTTTCATATTTACGAATTTTGATTGAAGATAATATTAAATTTAAAAAAAGCCCGCCATTAGACGAGCTTTTTTTAACTATCTAAGTTGAATTATTTCTTAATTAAAGAGAATAATATCAAAATTGCTAAAAATCCAGCAAATCCTGAACCAGCTAAAGAGCCAAGTACATTTGTTACATTCTCAATAACAGTAACACCAAACATTGCTCCTGAACCGAATAGAATTTCAACAGCAACGCCTAACCCTAAAAGGGTTAAAACTAAAGCTGTTAAACCTGTAAAAAAATCACCGAAGTATTTAAATACTTTATCCATTGTTAAATATTAAATTGGTTAATAATTGAAACAAACATATGGGGTTGGTCTTCAACTTTCAAATTTTTTCTGCAATTCAAAAGCAAAGGGTGTAATGGTGAAAAAAACACGCTTTTTTTAAGGTATTTTACTCACAAACAACTGATTTTCAAATATTTGAATGTTTGTTGTTATAATTTAATGAAAGGGTGTTGTTTTCGTTATCAACATAGACTTGTTTATTATAAATGCGTATTACAATCATCTGATTAACAAGTATTTACGCCCTGAAACAGGGGCATATCACGAAAAATAAGGATAAAATGAAAGTTTATAGGTCTCTTACCGAATACAGCACTTCCTTAAATTTTGTGCTATTGTTTAAAAAATCGACGTATTTCTGGGCAACTTCTAGAGGAGAACTTAGTTCACCATCGTTTTTATAGTCTATAAATCGATTAAGTTCAGGGAAATGCTTTTCGTCAGCGTCTCTAATCTCATCTTGCATAGGCGTATCGACAATTCCTGGAGCAATAGAATAGAATTTAACATTAGGCGATTCTAAATCTGCGGTCTGGGATAGCATATCTAAAGCAGACTTTGAAGAGCAATAGGTGCTCCATGAATGAATCGGGTGTTTGCCAGCTCCAGAACTGATATTTAAAACAATACATTTTGATTTTGAATCTGAAAATGACGTAATGAATTGTTTACATAAGATTGTTGGGGCAACGATATTTAGGAAGTAGTTATCTTTTATCTCATCTTCGCTATGCTCGTGCAAGGGTTTTATAGGCCCTATTGAGCCAGCATTATTAATTAAGATGATTTTTTCGGCATTAAAGGTTGGTTTCTTAAAAATTGTTTCGAACCAATTTGTCGATAAGTCTATAAAATGATGTTTATATCTATCGTGCTGAATCGTCCTTGAACGGGCAATGCCAATAACCATATTATTACTGTCTTCTAAAAGTAGTTCTGCTATAGCTTCTCCTATTCCGCTGCTTGCTCCTGTAATATAGTATACGTTCATTATAGTGTATTCAATGCGTTATCTAAATCTGTTATCAAGTCGTCAATATCTTCGACTCCTACACTTAATCGAATAAGTGAATCTACAACCCCTGTCTTTTCTCGTTCTTCTTTAGGGATTGCAGCATGAGTCATGCTTGCTGGGTGTCCACATAAGGACTCTACACCTCCAAGCGATTCTGCTAATGTAAAATAATGCGTAGAAGAAACTACTTTAAAAGCATCTTCTATTCTGTTAGCAACTAATGAGAAAGAAAGCATTCCTCCAAAATCTTTCATCTGACGTTTGGCAACATCATGATTGGGATGACTTTCAAAACCTGGCCAATACACATTGTCTACTTTGGGGTGTGATTGTAAAAACTCGGCAATGGCTTTACCATTTTCACAGTGGCGTTGAATTCTAAGATGAAGGGTTTTAATGCCTCTAAGAACTAGGAATGAGTCCATAGGGCCAGGTACAGCACCACAACTGTTTTGTAAAAAATATAACTTCTCAGCAAGCGCATCATCATTCAGCATTAAAGCTCCCATGACTACATCAGAGTGTCCACCTAAATATTTGGTAACGGAATGCATAACAATATCTGCCCCTAAGTCGATAGGATTTTGCAAATAAGGTGAAGCAAAAGTATTATCAACACCCAAAATTAGATTGTGTTTTTTAGCCACTTTAGCTACCGCCTCAATATCAATGATATTTAACATAGGATTGGTAGGTGTTTCTACCCAAATGAGTTTGGTATTCTCATTTATATGATCGGCAATTCTATCAGCATTTTTCATGCCAATAAAATGAAATTTAATTCCGTAATTTTCAAATACTTTTGTGAAAATACGATAAGTTCCTCCATATAAATCGTTGGTAGAAACAACTTCATCGCCAGGGCTCAACAGCTTAATAACGGCATCAATAGCTGCCAAACCACTACTAAAACACAAGCCATATTTGGCATTTTCTAGGGCGGCTAAATTAGATTCCAAAGCAGCACGAGTAGGGTTCGCTGTTCTTGAATATTCAAACCCTTTATGATCTCCAGGACTTAGCTGAACGTAAGTTGAGGTTTGATATATTGGAGTCATTATGGCTCCTGTACTTTGGTCAGGCTCTAAGCCAGCATGTATAACTTTGGTGTTAAATTTCATTCTAAGGTGGGATTAAACGTAAGAAACAAAATTAATCTTTTGAATTGAAATTATACAAAAAAGCAAGGGGCAAAATTATATCTACACCCTTGCTTCAAAGTCACAATACCTAAAATTACTTTAAACTTACATTCTTTTTTATTGAGTAAGTCCCATTACTTGACCGTGATTTTCTAATATATACACTGCCCTTGGGTAGCTTTGATAATTCATTGATATTTATTTTTTTACCTTCAAGATTGTAATAGATAATCTCGTGTTTCGACTCTAGAGGAAAATCTAAAGTATTTATTCCTGTTTCTTGTTTGTTATTTACATTAAAGTAAAGAAATGGTGTTTCTCCATTAGGGAAAAAGGCAAACTCCTCTAAACTAATAATTATGTTATTGTTTAAGTCCTTTAAAACAGGGGCGTAATCCTGTTGATTTGAGAACTGTATTTCATAACAAATCCCATTGTCCAACTCCAACTCATATGTTCCATAATTTTCTTGATAAGAAAACAAACCCTCTCCAGTGTATGTACATATTGAAAATGAGGGTGCTCCAATAGCATCTGAGGGAGTAACCATACTTAGTAGAAGTTCAGAAGTTGTTGCCGTTGGAGTCTGTTCTAAATCATATGGAACAATAAAGGTTTGTGTATTATTTCCTGAGTAAGAGTCGCCAGGGTATTGCAGCACAAATCGTAAACTGTCGCCTGCTTCTACTAGTATCTCATCTAGATAAGCAAAATCTACTATTGTTATATCATTATCACTATATGGATTAATGTTCTGAGTTTCCACAAACTGCCCGTTTTTATAAATATCAATGTCATAATTTTGAGTAATCATTGTATCTGTAGTATTAAAAGCTGTTGAGAGAGTTGAATAAAGTACAGGTTTTAACTTAACACTATCTCCTATCACACAAAATTGAGGTTGATATTTAAAGCCTCCCAATGAAACGTCGCTACTCATATCTGCTCCTGAACATTCAGAAATATGAGCTATAACTGAAGCGTAAGTTGCAAATTCGCCAAATCCAGCAAAATAATGATATGTTTTGTCTGGGCAAATCATGAAGTAAGCAGGTCCTAAATCAAATTCATAACCCGGAATATCTCCATCATAGTTTACTACTGGGAAATTTATTCCTTCTTGTTGAGTATATATCTCAACTATTGAATCCGTAACAAGAGGTCCGGGTTGAATTGGAAAATTTTCTAATATTTGTAATTCTTGTGGAGTATCTGCTATAGGTTTATTGTCAACAAAAAACATTCTAACTTTATTGTCACCATCAGGGCCATGAAGATTCCATACCGGATTCATAGCTCCAACAACTGATTCTGTTTGCCAACAAGCCGCTTCCTCTCCAATCATTAAAATAACGATGAAGCCTTGCTCACAAAGTGAATGGACGCTAGAAGTATTTCCATCTAAATCTGTTAATATAGCATCAGGGGCGTCAGCTTGACTCTGAAATTGAGCATAAGCACCTTTAAAGAACATTATTGTAAATAGGAGTACCAAAGATACCTTTAAATTTGGATTAATTTTTCTCATGATTATGTGATTTAGTTAATTATTTTAGAAATTTTCTCGGAAATAAATGTCCCATCAGTATAATAAATGACCCTCAAGTAAACACCTTGAGCTAGTAAGTCGTAGCTTTTAACATCTTGTAATCGACCCATTAAATCAAAATATTGGATATGTGATATTTCTGTATTAGTATTAAAATACTCATCAACAGCAGTTGCTGTGGAGTCTACATTGAAATAATAGAGCTTGGATTCAAAGTAAGCCCCACCTATCGGGCGATGAAATATAGTATCGTTATTATCGAATTGAATCAGAGAAGCATTACCTGCTTGAACACCGACTACAGACATGGCATAGCACTGACCATTATTGATAGTGATTAAAGTGTCATAGCCATTTTGGATGTTAATCTCTTGACTAGGACCATCCTCTCCTCCTACCTCTCCTTCAGCGTAAAGGTAAACAAACATGTAAGGGTTCTCAAGAACTAATCTAAATTGATTGCTTGATGCTGTTTTTGTCTCTTCTTGCTCTACCTTAAAAGAATAAGTGTTGTTCAGCATATAAGAATCTTCAGGATACAACAATTCGAACTTAACACTGTCATTAGCTTGCGCCTCTAAACTGGGTAAGAAAAAACTCCAATCAACACCTTGTCCTATGTTATCATCACCGTCCGCAGTATCAGAAAAGTCTACAAAATCACCCCAATCGTTAGGGTCTAAAGTATCCGTTCTCAAATAGGTATTATTGATATACGTTTTAACCAAAAAAGTATCATTTATGGAAAACTCTGATTGTGGCGGCGGGTTCGGTGACGGTGCAGTAGTATACTCAATCCCCCCATTATGATATACTCTTAGCCTTGGAATAAAACTAATTGGTCCGCTACTTTGACTACAATAAGAAAAAGGTTGTGCTAAACCAACCATCGCTACATCTTTATAATGTACATCTTGACCATTACAACTGTTATCAAGAATATGCTCAGCAATATATAATGATTGTGGATACGCAAAACCAATATCCACTCGGTAGGTAGTATCTTGACATACATATATATGCACGGGATATCCACCATCTAAAATTCCAGCATCAAAAAAGGCTTGATACTGACTTTCAACTGTATCTGTAAAATCAAGATTAGTAATAGAATATTCAACACCTAAACCCGTATAATAGCTTTCTACCTCATCATCAGTATAAAGTCCCCCTGTTTCAAAATAAAATATCCGTAGGGTATTGTCTCCGTCTGGACCATGTTCATCCCAAAGTTCAGGGCCAATATGTTGCGACCAATCAGAACAAGGACCACAGCCAATGAATCCAAAATCTAAAATTACACGATAGCCTTGGCCAAGCAAATTATAAAGGTTATGGGTTTGACCATCTACATCTGTAAAAGTAACATCAGTAATGGTATTGTAATTGTTTGGGGGTTGTGCCGATACACTAAAAGTAATTAGCACAGCTGTAAGCAAAATAATTTTTTTCATGACTTATAATTTTAAAAGGTTTCAACAAAGTTTTACTTTTTTTTGTTTTTCTCAAAACTGTCATACAAAATATCTTATACGTTCAAGAAAGTCTTTTAGTTTTGTATTTTTGACACATGAAAAAAGCATACCACCTCGCTAAATGCGGTACGTGTCAACGAATATTAGAAGATGTCCATTGGCAAGGAGAAAGCCAAAACATTAGAGAAGAAAAAATCACTGAACATCAAATTGATGAAATGGCAAATCTATCTGGCTCTTATGAATCTCTGTTCAGCAGACGGGCTATGAAGTACAAAAGCATGGGACTGAAAGAAAAATCCCTATCTGAAAACGATTACAAACGTCTAATTTTAGAAGAAGACACCTTTTTAAAACGTCCTGTTTTTATTATCAATAATTCTATTTTTATAGGCAACAGTAAGAAGACTATTGAAGCATTAAAAAAATGCCTTAATGAATAAAAATTTATTCGCTCACTTAGCCTTATTTGGCGCCAATCTTATTTACGGCATCAATTATACTGTTGCTAAAGATGTGATGCCAACTTATATAGAACCTCTCGGCTTCATTTTTATAAGGGTAAGTGGTGCTGTTGTGCTATTTTGGTTGTGTTACAAATTCTTTTTTTATGAAAAAGTCGCCAAGAAAGATATTCCACTTTTAGCCCTTTGTGCTCTCTTTGGTGTTGCAATCAATCAAATGTTATTTTTTGAAGGACTTAATTTGACTACCCCTATCAATGCCGCAGTAATAATGGTTGTCAACCCCATATTGGTGTTGGTTTTCGCAGGTTTTATGTCCACAGAAAGCCTTAGTAAACGCAAATGGCTAGGTATAGGAGTAGGAGCTATTGGAGCATTAACGCTTATTACCAACGGTGGTAATATTACCCTAAGTCAAGAGCATTTTTATGGTAATGCCCTAGTATTTATAAATGCTACCTCATATGCTATTTATCTTGTTTTGGTAAAGTCCTTGATGAAAAAATACAAGCCTATTACGGTTATTAGTTGGGTGTTTTTGTTTGGACTATTGTTTGTAAGCCCCTTTGGATGGTCAGAATTTCAGTCAATAGATTGGCAGAATATGCCAACAGTAATAATGTGGGAAGTGGGTTTTGTAGTGATTTGCACCACCTTTTTGGCTTACCTGTTCAATATTTATGGATTAAAGACTCTCAACCCCTCTACCGTAAGCACCTATATTTATTTTCAGCCTGTTTTAGCAAGTATTGTAGCCGTTATTGCTAGTAGCGATGAGCTCGATTTTGTTAAAATAGTATCGGCATTATTAATTTGTTTTGGAGTGTATTTAGTAAGTCATAAGCCAAAAGCTCTTCAAGAATAGCAATTTATTACCTTTGTCATCAAATAAGCAGAATATGATCCTATCTATGACAGGCTTTGGAAAAGCCGAAATCAATACGCTGAACAAAAAACTGACTATTGAAATTAAATCGCTCAATAGCAAACAAATCGATATGAGTGTGCGTATGCCTTCTTCTTACAGAGAAAAGGAATTGAGTATTCGTAAATCCGTAGGACAAGCACTAAATAGAGGTAAAATCGATGTTGCTCTTTTTGTTGAACAAACGCACTCTGAACTATCTGCCACTATCAATACTGAAGTCGTCAAAGCCTATTATTCTGACTTAAAAAGCATCGCCAATGAGCTTGACAACACCGACGACATTATGAGTAGTATAATGCGTTTACCAGATGTTCTAAAAAGTAAAAAAGAAGAAATAGACGACTTAGAATGGAAACAAATAGAGTCATTACTTGCACAAGCCATTGACGCTATCACAAACTACAGAGCCGACGAAGGACGCATTTTAGGTGAAGACTTTGAATTGCGTATTGAAAATATCCGATCATCTCTCAATCAAATAGAAGCCTACGAAAAAAGTAGAATAGAAAAAATAAAAGGGAATATTCGTGAAAAGATAGACGAGCTAAAAATATCTGTTGATGAAAATAGATTTGAGCAAGAGCTCATCTATTATATCGAAAAACTAGATATAACTGAAGAAATTACGCGTTTAAATCTTCACCTCAATTACTTCATAGAGGTAATGCAAAGTACGAGTTCACAAGGTAAAAAACTTGGATTTATTTGTCAGGAAATTGGCAGAGAAATTAATACCATTGGTTCAAAGTCAAACGACGCAACTATGCAACAAGAAGTTGTTAAAATGAAAGACGAATTAGAAAAGATTAAAGAACAAATTCTCAATGTCTTATAAAAAAGCTGTCATCTTTTCAGCACCTTCTGGTGCAGGTAAAACCACTATTGTCAAGCATCTACTTGAACAAATGCCTGAGCTTTCTTTTTCCATTTCTGCTTGTAGTAGATCTCCAAGAGAAAATGAAAAGGATGGTAGAGACTACTACTTTTTATCTGTAGAAGAATTTAAAAACCGTATAAATCAGAATCTCTTTTTAGAGTGGGAGGAAGTCTATTCCAATATGTTTTATGGCACTCTAATAGAAGAAGTTGAACGGCTTTGGGCAGAAGGAAAAGTTATCATCTTTGATGTTGATGTAAAAGGAGCTATCGCTTTAAAAAATCATTTCAAAGAAAATGGATTAGCGATTTTTGTTGCCCCTCCATCTCTAGAAACCTTAGAGGAACGCTTAAGAAGTAGAGGGACTGAAAGTGATGAAAGCCTAAATAAAAGAGTGTCTAAAGCAGTCTCAGAAATGGAATATCAAAGCGAATTTGACATCACCGTTGTCAATGACTCATTAGAAGATTCCTGCCAAGAATCATTAAACCTTGTTAGAGAATTCATACAATGAAAGTAGGTTTATTTTTCGGCTCGTTTAACCCCATTCACATAGGGCATATGGCTATCGCACAATACATGCTAGAACATACTGCTCTTGAAAAAATATGGTTTGTAGTGTCGCCACAAAATCCATTTAAGACGAAAGAAAGCTTACTTGACCAACAACACCGACTGACTATTGTCCGTATTGCTGTTGAAGACGATCCCAAAATGCAGGCTTCCAACATTGAGTTTAACTTGCCTATTCCATCTTACACCGTTGACACCCTCACCTATTTAAGAGAAGCACATGCTGATATCGACTTTGCACTAATTATGGGACAGGATAATCTTGTTCATTTTGACAAATGGAAAAACCATGAGTCCATTTTAGAGCACCACAATATTTACGTCTACCCAAGACCTTATTGTAAAGCGTGTGATATGGAAAAGCATGAGAAAGTACAATTGACCAAGGCTCCTCTAATGGATATCTCTGCTGAATTTATTAGAAAGAGTATTCGTGAGAAAAAAGAAATCAGTTACTTCTTACCCCAAAAGATAAATAAGTATATCGACGAAATGAATTTTTATAAATAATTGACTAGGCAACAACAAGCGTATTCATGATACTTTCAAAGATATAGCCTCCATCAGTATTGCTTAACTCCTTATCAGCAGCACGTTCTGGATGTGGCATCATCCCAAAGACATTACCAGCTGCATTGCTCACTCCAGCAATATTTTCTACTGCACCATTAGGATTACTTTCAGGCGTAATATTGCCTTCTTCATCGCAATATCTAAATAAGACCTGACCATTATCATTTAGTTGTTTTAAAGTTCCCTCATCTGCAAAATAACGCCCTTCACCATGAGCAATAGGCACACAAAGTACTTTGTCCTCTACACTTGTAGTTAGACACGTATTCTTATTTTGTGTGGACAGATACACATTTTTGCAAATGAATTTATGGCTGTTGTTGTGCAGTAAAGCACCAGGCAATAGCCCCGATTCACATAAAATTTGAAAGCCATTACATACACCCATAACATAGCCACCATTATTGGCAAACTCTATTATTTTCTCCATAATAGGCGAGAAACGAGCAATAGCTCCCGAGCGTAAATAATCTCCATAAGAAAAACCGCCTGGTAAGACGATAAAATCACAATTTTGTAGGTCAGTGTCTTTGTGCCAAAGGCTTACCACTTTCTGTCCATAAAGGGTTTCTAGAACATAAATCATGTCTTTATCACAATTAGACCCTGGGAAAACAACTACACCAAATTTCATCTTACTAATAGTTTAAAATTAGACTTCAAATGTAAACATTTAAGTGCTAAAATAATGGCTCTAAATGTAAATATATAGTTGATAATATCAACACTATGAACGATCCTTCATACCACCACTTTTTATGCAAAAACATAAAATAATTGGCAATCAATACAGACATGGGCAAGCCAAATAATAAAAGATGATTCCAATCAAAAGCACTAAAAAATAAGCTTATAAATACACAAACACTATAAGCAAAGAATAAGTAAAAGGCTTTTCGAGAACGTAAATTTTTCATTGCCAACCAGTCCACCATTTCTTTAAAAGATAATAGAAATATTATGCCTAAAACACTGCTCCAAATGACCAAGCCAACACTCCACTCAAATAGAGGTAATGCAAATGAAAAAGCATTAAAAAAATACTGACTTAAAAGGCTAAGCTCATCAAAATAATAGCCATAGGTAAATGCAAATAAAAAAGGCGTTAGAAGTCCCAAAAGTGGAATTAGAAAATACCGCCAATTTATAGTCGAATAAATAAAAACCGCAACTAATATTAGTAAAAAGAACAATATTGAAAGGGGGTAAATGATAGTGGATAAGCCAATCAGAAAGCCACTGTCAAACAAGCTTGCATAAGGTTTGCTTTTCTGGTAAATAGACATGAGTTTATTTAAGACAAACAACATTATAAAATAACTCACCCATATTGCTGAAATATCAAACACTGAGCTCATTAACACAAGAATAAATGCCGGTAAAATGGTTATGTTTTTGAATACTCCTCTGTCGGTCAAAAGATTGTTCCAGCCCATAGCAATAAGCAATCCTATTACAAAAACAAGGGTGTAGCTAAGCCAAGTGTTTGTATTAAAAAATAATGCGACTGAAGAGAAGATAGGATGATTGGATTCCAATTGTAAAGAAGGGGAGGCTATAAAATCCAATATGAACAAACACAACGATAGTACGAAGAACGAAATAAATGCCGATGGTTTATTTGTTTTCAGTGTTTTTACTAGCATTTTTAAATGATTGTTCTAATTTTGCAGAAATTATATTTTATCAACTATGTGGTCAACTTTTTGGAACAGTATCGGCGATTTATTTTCAAGCATCTGGACAATCATGCCAACTCTTGGAAATGTACCTAATGTATTAGCAATTATTGTCATTTCTGTATTGTTTATTTACTGGACTGGCAAATTGGTAGCCTTCAAAAGAAACGGAGAAGCTTAAACCTTTTCCTCTTTTAGATCAAAGCCAATATCCCTTCGGAAATATTTGCCGTCAAAGTGTATCTTTTTGGCGTTATCAAATGATTTTTCTAAAGCCTCTTCCATCGTTCTTCCAAAGGATGTTAGTGCCATCACGCGACCGCCATTTGTCAATACTTTTTGATTATCCTCTTTAGTTCCAGCATGAAAAACTAGACTGTTTTCTACCTCATCCAATCCAACTATTTCTTTACCTTTTTCATAGCTTTCTGGATAACCGCCGGAAACTAACATTACCGTTGTTGCTACATCCTCATCCACATAAAAATCTTGCTCACCAAATGTACCATTGGCAATACCTCTAAACAGATTCAGTAAATCCGATTTTATTCTAGGGATAACGACTTCCGTTTCAGGATCTCCCATACGCACATTATACTCTATAACGAAAGGCTCTCCGCCTACATTCATTAGCCCAATAAACACAAAGCCTTTATAGTCAATGTTTTCTTCTTGCAATCCAAAAATGGTTGGCTTAATTATGGTATTTTCTACTTTTTCCATGAAAATACTATCGGCAAATGGTACAGGTGAAATGGCTCCCATTCCACCAGTGTTTAACCCTTTATCCCCTTCTCCAATACGCTTATAATCTTTGGCAGATGGCAAAACTTTATAATTTTTCCCGTCCGTAAGTACGAATACTGACAATTCAATACCGTCCAAAAATTCTTCAATAACTACTTTGGAACTGGCTTTGCCAAATTTTGCTTCGGTAAGCATGGCCTTAAGTTCAGTTTTGGCAATCTCTAAATCGTCAAGAATTAACACTCCTTTTCCTGCTGCCAAACCGTCTGCTTTTAGAACATAGGGCGGCTTGAGTGTTTCTAGAAAATCACATCCTTCCTTAAGCGTTTCAGACGTGTAGCTGCCATAAGCCGCAGTAGGAATATTATGACGCATCATAAACCGCTTGGAGTAATCTTTACTGCCTTCCAATTTTGCCCCTTCTTTGGATGGTCCAATAAGGCAAATATCGTTCAATGCACTATCGTTTTGGAAGAAGTCGTAAATGCCATTTACTAAAGGGTCTTCAGGACCAACTACGACCATATCAATATCGTTTTCTAAGACAAATGTTTTGATAGTAAGAAAATCATTGACACTTATGTTTACATTTTGTCCGACCGAATTGGTGCCTGCATTTCCTGGTGCTATGAAGAGCTTTTCACACAAACTACTCTGTGAAATTTTCCAACTTAGGGCATGTTCTCGACCGCCTGAACCTAATACTAATACATTCATTCTATAGGGGTATATTTCCGTGTTTCTTCTTAGGTAACACATCGACCTTGTTTTCTAACATTTTAAAGGCCTTTATTAATTTTTCTCTAGATGATGATGGTTCTATGACCTCATCAACATATCCTCTTGCCGCAGCATTGTAAGGGTGAGCAAACAAGTCTGCATATTCGGCTTCTTTTTCTTTCCATTTAGCGCCCGAATCCTTTGCTTCTTTAATTTCTTTTCGAAAGATAATTTCGGCAGCTCCCTTTGCTCCCATGACGGCTATTTCGGCTGTAGGCCATGCGTAATTGAGATCTGCTCCAATGTGTTTAGAATTCATTACATCATAAGCGCCGCCATATGCTTTGCGTGTAATAATGGTTACGCGTGGAACAGTAGCTTCACTAAAGGCATACAATAGCTTAGCTCCGTTGTTAATAATGCCATTCCATTCTTGGTCAGTGCCTGGCAAAAAGCCTGGCACATCTTCTAGCACCAAAAGGGGAATATTAAAGCTATCGCAAAAACGCACAAAGCGTGCGGCTTTGTTTGAAGCATGGTTATCCAAAACACCGGCTAAAAAAGCAGGTTGATTTGCTACTATACCTATAGAACGACCGGCCAAACGGGCAAAACCACAGACTATGTTTTCGGCATATTCTTTGTGAACTTCATGAAAAGAATCTCTATCAATAATACCGTTTATTACATCGTGAATATCGTAGGGCTGATTTGCATTATCTGGAATAATACTGTTCAATTCCATACGGCTTTCGTCTCCCATCTGATAGTCTAAAATAGGGGCTTCCTCTTCACAGTTTTGTGGCATATAGCTGACCAAACGTTTGAGGTTATTAATAAGCTCAATTTCATTGGGATAGGTAAAATGGGCCACTCCTGATTTAGAGGCATGTGTAGACGCTCCTCCTAACTCTTCGGCAGTTACCTCTTCGTGGGTAACGGTTTTTACTACGTTCGGACCTGTTACGAACATGTATGAAGTGTTTTCTACCATCATAATGAAATCCGTCAAGGCTGGCGAATATACCGCTCCTCCAGCACATGGACCCATAATGGCAGATAGCTGTGGCACTACACCACTTGCTCGAGTATTTCTGTAAAATATATCGGCATAACCTCCTAAAGAAACAACGCCTTCTTGAATACGCGCTCCACCACTGTCGTTTAGACCAATTATAGGAGCGCCATTTTTCATGGCCATATCCATTATTTTACAAATCTTCTCGGCATGGGCTTCTGCCAAAGAGCCACCCATTACGGTAAAATCTTGGGCATACACATATACCAATCGCCCATCAATGGTGCCATAACCAGTTACGACTCCATCGCCTAAAAACTTTTGCTTATCGAGTCCGAAATTGGTTGAACGGTGCGTTACTAACATCCCTAATTCTTCGAAAGAACCCTCATCTATCAAAAAGTGGATACGCTCTCTGGCTGTTAGCTTGCCTTTATCGTGTTGGGCATCTATGCGCTTTTGTCCGCCGCCAACAAGGGCCTCGGCCTTTTTATCTTTTAATATTTTGAGTTTGTCTTTCATTAGTCGTCAAGTTGAGCCATTAATTCTTCTCCCATCTCCATATTATGAAAGACATTTTGCACATCTTCATCTTCTTCGAGTTTGTCGATAAGTTTGAGTACTAATTTAGCATCTTCTAACTCTAAGGCTTTGGTGTTGTTTGGAAAGCGTTGTAATTCTGAGCTTTCAAGTTCTATGTTCAAGCTCTCTAATTGCTTTTGCATATTGCTAAAGTCGGTGAAGTCTGTGGTTACGGTAAGGGTTCCTTCGTCGTTTTCTAGTTCTTCGAGTCCAGCATCTATTAGCTCCATTTCTAGCTCTTCTAAATCCATTTCAACTTGTGATTGAGAAAAGGTGAATACGGCCTTGCGGTCAAAGATAAATTCCAAAGATCCATTAGTGCCTAAGTTGCCTTCACATTTGTTGAAATAGGAACGCACATTGGCAACCGTTCTGTTGTTGTTGTCGGTGGTGCATTCTACAAAAACAGCAATACCATGTGGCGCATAGCCTTCCAAACTCATCTCTACATAATTGGCAGAGTCTGAACCTGAGGCTTTTTTAATGGCTCGTTCAACATTTTCTTTGGGCATGTTCGCCGACTTGGCATTTTGGATAATTGCTCTTAGTCGTGAATTCGTCTCAGGGTTAGGGCCACCCTCTTTAACAGCCATGGAGATGTCTTTACCGATTCGTGTAAAGGTCTTTGCCATGGCAGACCAACGTTTCATTTTTCGGGCTTTTCTAAATTCGAATGCTCTTCCCATAATTCTTGGATAATTTTAAGCAATATATAAATTAGTCGTCTAATTTTAAAACGGCCATAAAAGCAGATTGCGGCACTTCGACGCTTCCAATCTGTCTCATTTTTTTCTTTCCTTTTTTCTGTTTTTCGAGTAGCTTTCTTTTTCTGGTAATATCCCCTCCATAGCAACGGGCAGTAACGTCTTTTCGTACAGCTTTTACTGTTTCTCTAGAAATAATTTTTGAACCAATGGCTGACTGTATAGCAATATCAAACTGCTGACGTGGTATCAACTCTCTAAGTTTAAGGCAAATCTTTTTACCTAATGTGTAAGCGTTATCACGATGAATAAGTGCAGAGAGAGCGTCCACTTGGTCGCCATTCAATAGTATGTCCAGCTTGGCTAAGTTGGAACGTCTGTACTCTAGCGGGAAATAATCAAATGAGGCATATCCTCTTGAAATACTTTTTAGTTTGTCGTAAAAATCAAAGACAATTTCACCCAATGGCATTTCGAAAGACAACTCTACTCTGTCGGTGGTCAAATACACTTGATTGGTGAGTATCCCTCGTTTTTCGATACACAAAGACATTACCGCCCCTACGTAGTCTGATTTGGTTATGATTTGTGCTTTGATAAACGGCTCTTCTACATAATCCATGGAAGAAGGATCTGGCAAATCTGAAGGGTTATGAATAGACATCTTTTCTCCGGCTGTAGTGTAAGCAAAATAGGATACGTTAGGCACGGTAGTAATTACCGTCATATCAAATTCCCTTTCCAAACGTTCTTGGATAATTTCCATGTGCAACATTCCAAGGAATCCGCAACGGAAACCAAAGCCCAATGCTGCCGAAGATTCAGGCTCAAAAGTCAGGGATGCATCGTTAAGCTGAAGCTTTTCCATAGAGCTACGTAGCTCTTCATAGTCCTCTGTGTCTACAGGGTAAATTCCAGCAAAGACCATGGGTTTTACATCTTCAAATCCTTGCACAGCATCTTGTGAAGGGTTTTTCTTAAGAGTAATAGTATCCCCGACCTTAACTTCTCGAGCATCTTTAATTCCAGAGATAAGATAACCCACCTCGCCTGCCGATAAGGCTTTCATGGGTTTTTGTTTGAGTCTCAACGCCCCTATTTCATCAGCAAAATAGCTTTTGCCTGTTGCCATAAACTGCACTTCATCGCCTTTGTTAATCGTTCCGTTTATAATTTTGAAATAGGCTTCAATTCCTCTAAATGAATTGTATACCGAATCAAATATCATGGCTTGAAGGGGTGCATTTACATCACCTTTAGGGGCTGGTACACGCTCAACAATAGCGTGTAAAATATCGTCAATACCTAAGCCTGTTTTGGCTGAGGCAGGAATAATCTCTTCATCTTTACATCCGATAAGGTCTATAATTTGGTCTTTTACCACTTCTGGATCTGCTGAAGGCAAATCTATTTTATTGAGGACAGGTATAATTTCTAAATCGTTTTCCAGTGCCAAATACAAATTAGAAATGGTTTGGGCTTGAATGCCTTGTGCCGCATCTACGATAAGTAAAGCGCCTTCACAAGCTGCTATGGATCGTGACACCTCATACGAAAAATCGACATGTCCAGGGGTGTCAATAAGATTTAAGATATAGTCTGTGCCATTTAAAGAGTATTCCATTTGTATAGCATGACTCTTGATGGTAATTCCTCGTTCACGCTCCAAATCCATATCGTCAAGCAATTGGTTCTGCGCTTCCCTCTCAGTTACTGCTCCAGTAAACTCCAATAGCCTATCCGCCAACGTACTTTTTCCGTGGTCGATATGAGCAATGATACAGAAATTTCGAATGTGTTTCATAGTAGGCGAAATTACGTATTTTAATGTTTTTTTGAGCTCCTTTTGTTGTAAAAAATAAGGGTCAGATTCTTCACTGCTTCGTGGGCTTGATCTCTCCGAACGGTCATACTGAGCATAGCCAAAGTAAGTGAGGAGACTTTATTGCATCATGGTATTAGACTCTTCACTAACTTCAGAGTGGACTAGTGGACTACAAGCTAAGGGCGGCTGGTCTCTCCGAACGGTCTTACTGAGCATAGCCAAAGTAAGTGAGGAGACTTTATTGCATCATGGTATTAGACTCTTCACTAACTTCAGAGTGGACTAGTGGACTACAAGACTGAGAATGGATCAAACTAAATTCAAAAAAAATGACACAATTAAAACGTAAAGTAAAGCAAAGCAAAAAACACTTATATTTGTAGTCCTTAAAATGTCTAAACATGAAAAGATTTACTCTATTACTGTTTTTCCTATTTTCTGTTAATTACTTGTATTCCCAGCGCTACATCGACATGATGTACGATACTACTGCTAATTTTTACGATATACAAAAAGCGTTTAATGATTATTGGGAAACGCGAAATCCGAATGTAAAAGGAAAAGGCTATAAGCAATTCAAACGGTGGGAAAGCTTTTGGCAAAGCCGCATACACCCCGATGGAGAAATACCTAGAGATGCCTTATATCAGGGCTATTTGGAAAGTTTGCTTTCAACTAGATCATCCAATGCTCCAATAGCGCCGCCAAGTGCCGCCGCTAGCAGTGCTGCCATGGCTAGTGGACCATGGCCGTAGGCCCTAATTTTGTGCCTATTACTCCTTGGGGAGGAATTAGAGGTTTAGGAAGAGTCAACTGCGTTACCTTTCACCCATCCAATGCTAACACTATGTTTTTGGGCACACCGGCAGGAGGGATTTGGAAAACTACCGATGGCGGTCAAAACTGGACAAGCAATACTGATTTTATGCCACGCTTGGGTGTTTCGGACATTGCCATTCACCCCACTAATCACAACACCATGTTTTGGGCAACGGGCGATGCCGATGGCTTTGACACCTTTGCCAACGGTATTTTCCGTTCGACTGATGGCGGTAGCACATGGACTCAAACTGCCTTTCCTACCAATGTACAAACTATTGCACGTTTACTTATTCAGCCCAATAATGCCAACAATATGATAGCCGCTACGAGCAGTGGTATTTACCGTTCTACTAATGGGGGCACGTCCTGGACACTAACGCAAACGGGGAATTTCAGCAGTATGGAGTTTAAACCCAATAGCTACAATACCATTTACGCTGTAACACGAAACAACGGACAGTTTTGGCGTTCTACCAATAATGGAGTAAGTTGGTCACAAATTACTTCTGGCATACCCTCTTCTGGTACTCGCCGAGGAAAAATCGCCGTTAGTCCTCATAATGCTAATTATGTCTATGTTATCTTCTGCGACCAAACAGGCTCGTTTTATGGGCTTTACCGTTCCACTAATTCTGGCGTTAGTTTTAGCCAACGCGAACGCTGTGTAACGCCCTCTACTGCCACCCCAAACTTATTGGGGTGGAATGCCAATGGTACTGACTATGGCGGACAGGGTTGGTACGATTTAAGTTTGGCCGTTAGCCGAACCAATGCCAATGATGTATGGGTAGGGGGTGTGAATATTTGGCAATCCACCGATGGTGGAGCCTCTTGGACCAATCGTTCTTTGTGGTCTGCTTCGGGTCAAACTAATTATGTACACGCCGACATTCATGAATTGGAATTTAGTCACCACAATAATACCTTATTTGTTTGTTCCGATGGTGGCTTTGGTAAACGAAGCGGCAGTACGTGGGAAGATTTGTCTGAAGATTTAGAAATCACTCAATTTTACAGCGTAGGTATTGCCGAAAGCATTCAAGATAATATTATTGGAGGGGCTCAAGACAATGGCACACTTCATCACAGAAATGATTACACTAGTGCCGATAATTGGACCGCAAAATTAGGTGGCGATGGTATGCAGTGTATCATTGACCCTACCAATTCCAACATTATGTATGGTGCATCTCAAAATGGAAGCATTTCACGTTCACAAAATGGAGGAACTAGTTGGACTGACATTTCACCTGATAATGGCGGCGCTTGGGAAACGCCTTATGAAATTTCACCTTCACTTTCCAATCCACAACGTATGGTAGCGGGTTATGACCAATTATATTTATCAACTAATGGGGGAACATCTTGGACAGCACTAGGCAGTACAAGTGGCTTACTTAATGGTAGTAATGCCCAAGAAATTGAATTGACCAACAATAACAATATTTTCTATTTTTCATTTAACGATAAACTGTTTCGAACAACTAATGGCGGTTCCGCTTGGACAGATATTTCAAGTGGCTTAGCTACCCAAGCTACCATAACGGACATTCACTCCTCACCGAATAATGCCAACCATATTTGGGTCACTTTTGGAGGCACATGGAACCCCAGTAACAAAGTGTATCATTCTACCGATGGAGGTAATAACTGGACAAATATTACATACAATCTGCCCAATGTCAGCGTTAATTGCGTGACGGTTGATGTGGACAATAACCGCACATTTGTGGGTACTGACTTAGGGGTTTACCGTAGAAATGGAATTGCTACGTCTTGGACCAACTATAATTTAAATTCCTTGCCCAATGTAATCGTTAAAGATTTAGAAATTAACGACACCAACCATTTCCTATATGCCGGCACCTTTGGCAGAGGGGTTTGGAAAATATCCATTGCAGAAAACATCGCCCCAACTGCTGAGTTTTCGGCTAACCCTACAGAAATTTGTGCCAATCAAAGCATACAGTTTACCGATGAATCGGTGGGTGGACCTACCTCTTGGAGTTGGAATTTTGGAGATGGTACTACTAATTCTACTTTACAAAATCCTACACACACATACACGAGCTCTGGCACCTATACTGTCATACTAATCGTTACAAATAGTTCTGATAGTCATGCCAGAATCAGAACAAATTATATTACTGTTCACCCTGCCTCAAGCACCCAAACCTTAAATGTAACTGCTTGTGAAGAATACGTATATACTGGTGGTGCTACTCCTGTGACATATACAGCCTCTGGCACTTATACCATTGTAAGTAATGGGGGTTGTTTAACCACTACTTTAAACTTGACCATTGAAGACCCTCCACAACCCACCTACACTTCAATAAGTGCCTGTGGCTCCTATACTTGGTCTGAAAATGGGCAAACCTACACTAGCTCGGGCTTTTACGAATACGTTGAACCGCCAACAACAACTGGAGGATGTAGTTCAGGACACACACTAAACTTGAATATTATTCCACATATCACCGAAAATGTTACTGCCTGTGATTCTTATACGGTAGGTGGAGTAAACCGCATTTCTAGTGGCACCTATTACGAAACATCAACAAACCCCACTTGTACGACTAAAACCGTAAACCTTACCATTAACCAAACTCCCGCCACCATAGTGCAAAATATCACACAATGCGATAGCTATACTTGGCCTGTTAACGGAGAGACTTATACTCAAAGTGGTACGTACCACTATACCGAAGTTGGGGGGGCAAGTAATGGTTGTGACCAAAAATACACTCTAAATTTAACCATCAATTCTGCATTTGATATTAATAATTTAGTTCCTATATCAGCTTGCGATTCCTATACTTGGCCCATTAATGGAGAAACTTACACCCAAAGTGGGGTTTATTCTACTGTACTTACTGATGCCAATGGTTGTGAATATACCGAAACACTAAACCTTTCAATCTATCACAACTCTTCTCAAGAACACTCCGTAGTTGAATGTTTTGAATACACTTGGCCCATTAATGGGCAGAGTTATACTAATTCTGGAACATATACCGCTACAGTTACCGCTTTAGGCGGTTGTGTTGTAACGCATACACTGCACCTAACTTTGAATAATGCAAATACTCAAACCTTTACTGAAACTGCTACAGGCTCATTCACTTGGTTAGGCGATACCTACTATTGTTCTGGAACTTATACTAACACTATTAATGGTCCGAATGGATGTACAATTACAGCTATTTTAAATCTTACTATTAATAACCCTCTTTATGATGTTGAAACTGTAACGGAATGCGATAGTTACTATTGGAATTTTAACCAAACTAATTACACTAGCTCTGGTTATTATTTACACCCATTCAATATCAGCGGATGTAACACCAATAAAGCACTTGACTTGACTATTAATAACAGTACGTCTTCTTTAACCAATGTTAATGCTGGTGATTCCTATACCTGGAATGGAGAAACCTACTACTGTTCAGGGACCTATTCCAAAACTTTCACTAATTCTACAGGTTGTGACAGTATCGCCACTCTCAATCTAAACTTAAATAATGGCTGGTAATATGAAAAAGACGCTAATACTACTTATGATTGGAATTTTTGGGCAAAGCTACGCCCAAGTAAACACCAGTCTGTTGCAACTCAAGAACACCAATGGCTCCCAAATGAATGGAGTGGCTAATCCGCTAGACGGCTCTGTGCTTTTTGGCACTGCAGACTCCTCTCTATTCCAAAGAGACAGTGATGAATGGATTCAGCTTAGACAAAAACTTAGGGTCTGTAATGATCAACTTAGTATTTTAAATGGTAACTCCGTCTCTTTGACAAATTTTCTGCCAATCAGAACTGGAGAAACAATGTCATGGGATGGTGATAAATGGAAAAGCGATTCTTTATTGTCAATACTTGATCGCTATGGCGAACACACAAATTATGTGCATAACGGAGGAGTATTAACCCATTCCTTCATAAATAATGCATTAGATATAATAATTGATGACGATATCGGATATATAACATCTTATAGTGGAGGACTAGAAATTTTTGATGCTAGTGACTTAAATAATTTAAGTCACATCTCTGGAATACAAGGAGTGTCTTCGCCGCAATCTGCTACTTTTTTTGGTGCAAACGAAATAGAAAAAGTTAATGACGATTATCTATTAGTTAACGTGCATAGTTACCTTCATGTTATAGATATCTCCGACATATCTAACCCAAGTATTGTACACACTGTAAATTTAGGAAATGCAGTAGGCTTTGGTAATATGTCATACCATAATGGTTTTGTATATTTACATTATGGAATCACTGGACTCAATGGTAGAATAAAAACTTACACCTTAGATTTAAGCGGTCCGTCACTAACATTAGTTAACGACATTCCAGCGCCTAATGTCTACTATACTTTTACATCATACCCTCCATCTACTGGAGAGATGCTAGTACATGGTGAGTATCTAGTTACATTTAGGGAGAACTCTGATGTTCAAGATGACCATCTGGCATTTTACGACATAAGCAATCCTAGTGCTCCTTCATTTATTGGGACTCATTCAATGTCAGGGATAAAATCTATTACTGCTCATAATAATCATCTATTTATTTCTTATCTAAAGAATAATGTTGAAGACTATTTAGGGGGCATAAAAACGATAAGACTATCAGACTTAAGTGTTGTTAGCGATATCTCTCCCAATAACACTTCTGCTTCTGTTTTTTACGATAATGCCTCTACAAGCCTTAGGGTTTTTGAGAATAGACTATTCGTCTATTCAGCTTTGGGGTCTGGCACATATTTTCCATTATTACGATGTTTCGACATCACTGACCCTGCAAACCCTACAATTATATTTGAACAAGTTTTTCAATCAACTGCAATGACTAGTGCTCGAAAATATATACTTACACCAACTCATTTAGTATTGCTTAGCTCATCAAATGTTAAAACCTATGAAAAGGTAAATCGAGAGCATGGAATTTGTATTAACACAAAAAATATTTTAAATAGTTTAGATGTCAACGGTAATACCAGTAAACAAGGCGGTGGCAATTGGTTGGGTTATTCGGATAAACGCCTTAAAAAGAACATTAAGCCCTATACCAAAGGCTTAGATGTTATTCGCAACATAAATCCCTATCAGTTCAATTACCGTTCCAACTCAAGCTACAGCGATACGACAAGCACCTTTACAGGAGTTCTGGCACAAGAAATGCAATACATACTGCCCGAAAGTGTGCAAACCGTAAAAAATGGCAAAGGAGAGCTCAAGAATACCTTGCAATTTGATTCTTCTTCTATCTTGTATAACCTCATTAATGCCCTTCAAGAAATAAAAAAGGAGCAAGACCTCATAGAACATAAAATTAACACCCAATAAAACCATGAAAAATAAGCTTAAAATATACTGCCTAACGGCTTTACTAAGTGTGACAAGCCTAATGGGATATGCCCAAGCCCCCAATTCCAGTAGTTTGGTACGCCTACATAATGTAACCACCAGTCAAATGAATGGTATAAGTAACCCTTTAACAGGCACTTTGGTCTATAACACTACCCAAAATTCGGTCTACCAACGTAGCTCAAACGCTTGGGTAAAGCTTCGCCAAACCCTTTCCATAAACGGCGACCAACTAAGCATTAGCGATGGGAATACCGTAAGTATTCCAACCCTAAATATTGCCGATGGTACTCAGGCCACCAATAGCCTATATTGCAATGGTTCGGCTTGGGTAGAAAACAATATTTTAAGCATTCACTTACCCGGTGTTTCCTCTTATTCGGGTAGTAGTGGTCGAGTGGGTATCAATACCCAAACCCCTGACCAAACCCTTACCGTAAATGGAAACGCCTCCAAAATAGGTGGTGGCTCCTGGCTCACCTTCTCCGACCGTAGAGTAAAAAAGAATATTGTTAGCTACCACAAAGGCATCGAAGAAGTCATGCAAATAAAACCGGTCCGTTTTCAGTACAACAGTCTATCTGGCTATGAAGATACCACCAGTCAATTTGTAGGAGTTATTGCCCAAGAAATAGAACGGTTGTTGCCCAATACTGTAAGTCAATTTGACGATAGCCAAGGAGCTAGTGGCTTGTCAGACAAACGCACTTTCGATTCCTCAGAAATTATCTGGCTACTAGTCAATGCCGTTAAAGATTTGGACAAGAAAAACAAAGAGTTACTGCGTAAATTAGAGGAGAAAAACTAAGCCAAAAAAATATGCTTTCATTACTAAAAAGGGGGCCGTATTTATAACAAAATACTTCCTTACCTTTGATGAATGAAACGGATTATAACTTCACTGTTACTATTGTTTAGCTTTAATCTGGCGTATGGCCAAAATGCTAAGCTAAATACCCAAATAGAAATCGGTGGATTAAGAGGTATACAACTTAGTAAGACCTTTCCCATTCTGAAGTCTGGTGCTTTGGCAGAAATTAGTGTCACAAAATCCTTTGGAGACTATGTGCAAATTGGTGTAGGGACAGCTTATCTGCAATTAGAAAGTGAAGAGTTCATCCCTCTTTTTGTGCAGTGTAGAGCCCACAAAAAAAGCCAAAGTAATAGCCCCTATTTTACGACATCTATTGGCTATACCAAAGCTAGAAATTCAGACTTTGAAAACTCTGTATACAACAATTACGTTGGAAAAATATATTTCTCGCCAGGCATAGGCTACTACTACCAAATTAATGATAAATGGGGGCTTACTGCCGGACTAAGCTACATTATGCAAAAAGTGGATTTAGAACACCTCAATACAGACGGGCAAATCTACCATACCGAATCCCTAACGCTCGACCTCATTTCATTCAAAGTGGGCATAAGCCTTCACTAATGTTTCGTTGCCTTGCCATATTACTTTTTGTTGGTTTAAGTAGTCCACTGAAAAGCCAAATTGTACTGAACGAAATCGTATCTAAAAATGAAAGCGGTTTGTTCAACGACTTTCAAAGATATTCGGATTGGATAGAGCTCTATAATACAACTGAGGACAGTGTATTATTGAATACTTATTATTTGACTGATGACCCTACTAATACTTACAAATGGCAACTTCCAAAGCGTTATCTAAACGGACAATCGCATATAGTCATTTATGCTAGCGAAGAAGACGGCGATTTGCACTGCAATTTCAAAATTAGTAGCCAAGGGGAAGCCCTTTATCTCAGCCATATTAAGAGTGGAGTGGTAGACTCTTTCCCTGCTGTTCCTCTTCTTGACGACCAAGCCTTTGGCAGATTTCCCGACGGTCAAGCACAAATGGGAATATTAAATATGCCAAGCCCCAATGCAGCAAACGATACAATAGCACGAGGTTTTAGCCTGTTGTACTTTTCACACCACAATGCCTTTCAAAAAAACCCCTTTGAATTAGAAATTCTGGCTTCCAACCCTCAAGCCACTATTCACTTTACAATCACTGGCGAAACTCCTACGGCAAATTCTCCTCAATACCTCAAGCCTTTGCCGCTAAGGCAATTAGACACTAAACCCAATAGTATTTCAGAAATTCCAACTGCCGAGAATTGGTATCCGCCAAAAGAGAATATCTACAAAGGACATACCATTAGAGTAGCTGCTTTTTTAGAGGGAATACAAATCAGTAAAGTTTATACCAAAACCTATTTTGTGGATGAAAATATATCCGATAGGTATAGCTTCCCAATAGTGTCATTAGTTAGTCCAAATGCTAATTTGTTTGAAAATGAGCACGGCATTTATGTGAAAGGACAAAACACCAACTACTCACAAAGAGGAAGGGAATGGGAACGCCCCGTTCATTTCGAATATTTTGACCGTAACGGTAATTTGCAAATTCAACAAGAGCTCGGTTTACGTACCTACGGAAATAAAGGGCGAACATTGGCACAAAAATCTCTATTGCTATACGCTCGCAATAGCTACGGAAAAAAACGACTGAAACATGCCTTCTTTGAGGATAAAAATAAGGACTCTTTCAAAAGAATTATACTGCGGTCAGCCAGTTCTAACGACTGGAAAAACACCTTATTCAAAAACGAATTGGCTCAAAAAATTGTTGCAGAATTAAATTTAGAACATCCTGCATCACAAGAAGTAATTGTCTTTGTAAACGGTTCTTATTGGGGCATTCATCACCTCAACGAGCGTATGGACGAATACTTTATTGAGGATTATATGGGTGTTGAACAAATAGATTTACTCTCTGCCGATGCCAATATCGAAGAAGGTAGTAATGCCGATTTTTTAAGCCTAAAAAATTATCTACAAACAAATGACTTAAGTCAAGAGGTGCATTACACACAGGTGAGTAATTGGATAGATATTGATAACCTCATTGACTACTATTGCACCCAATTGTTTTTGGCAAATACGGATTGGCCGCACAACAACATCAAGTTCTGGAAAGCCCAAAAAGACGGGAAATGGCGGTGGTTATTTTTTGACTGTGACGAATGTATGAGTTATGAGAATTATGAACTTTTAGGCGATTTTATGTCCGCTCAAGGCGTTCGTCAGGATTTTCCAGAATGGTCGACCGAATTAATGCATCACCTTTTCAAAAATGAGCACTTCAAGCAAGGCTTTCGCTCCCGTTTTAATGAGCTGCTAGAATCTACATTCAGTACTCAAAACCTAATGAATCACATCAATGAAACAAAGGCTGTGTATGCTCCAGAAGTGAATGAACATTGCATGAGGTGGTCAACACCTAATGATATAAACGATTGGCAAGAAGCCGTGAAGGGTTTGTATTCTTTTGCTGCCATTCGCCCTACAGTAATGAAGGAGCAACTCAATGACTATTTTGGGGTACCTTTTAGCCTTTACCCTAATCCTACCAATGGTTTACTGAAGATTGACTTGGCTGTACAAGACAATCATTTTGAAGGTCTTTCCATAAAAAACAGCTTGGGTAAAGAGGTCATGAGATTTAGCCAAAAATGGAGCAATCCAATTAATCTACATCACTTAAAACCAGGAGTTTACTTAGTTGGAATTCAACTAGAAGGACACCATTACACTCAGCGTTTACTTGTCTTTTAAGTACTTCCTGTCCACATAAAAAGTGCCGAAAGGAACAATAGACGCTAAAAAAACTATGGCCGTTTGTCCCCATTTCCATTGGTAACTATCTTTCAAATAAAAGGCTAATGCTAAATAAAGCATGAATAAAATACCGTGAGGCATACCTAATATTTTGACTAGAAAATCATCGCCGCCACCATATTTCAAAGGCACAGCAATAAAAAGCAATAGTATGTAGGATAGCCCTTCTAATAGGGTAATTAGACGAAAGAATTTTTTCATGAATTCATTTTTGTTATGTACTTCCCGATGATATCAAACTCTAAGTTGACCGTAGTGCCTACTTCAAAATCACTGAAATTAGTATGCTCAAAAGTATAGGGTATTATAGCTACAGAGAAGGTTGTTTTCTGTGAATTGACAACGGTCAGGCTTACGCCATTAACACATATTGACCCCTTTTCAACCGTAATGTTTGCAGAAGGCTCATACTCAAAAGTAAAGGTGTGCCATCCGTTTTCTATGCCTATATCAATACATTTTGCCGTTTGGTCAACATGCCCCTGAACGATATGGCCGTCCAGCCTATCGCCCAACTTCATACACCGTTCAATGTTTACTTTATGTCCTACCTCTAATAGCCCCAAAT
This sequence comes from Flavobacteriales bacterium, assembly GCA_016779935.1. NCBI lineage: Bacteria > Pseudomonadati > Bacteroidota > Flavobacteriia > Flavobacteriales > Flavobacteriales bacterium. The sequence continues at coordinate 30,034 of JADHMQ010000009.1, read as the reverse complement.
TGGTTTTATCAAGCGTTTCTTTAATGGCAGTTACCGTATACACATCCCCCTCAATATTTACAACCGTTAGACAAATGCCATTATGTGCAACGCTTTGGTCTATCTTTAGTTCAGAGGTAATGGGTGTTCGCATAGATATATGAAGGTTGTCTAGCTCTTTTTCCAGAGCAACCACTTCACCCAAATGTTCTATAATTCCTGTAAACATTATTAGTAATTAATAAGTTGTTCTTCAATTCCCTCAGGGATTTCCCTAAAGGTATAATCTTGTCGTCTTAGTTGTGGCTCAAAACCTGCCTGACGAATAGAGTCTTGTATGCTTTTGTAGGTAAAACGGTGTGGAGCTCCCGCTGCCGACACTACATTTTCTTCAATCATAATAGAGCCAAAATCGTTGGCGCCGCCTTCCAAACACAGTTGAGCGGTTTCTTTTCCGACCGTTAACCAAGAGGCTTGTATGTTTTTAATGTTCGGCAACATAATTCGACTAATTGCAATCATACGCAAATATTCGTCGCCAGATACATTATTTTGTATGCCTCGAATGCGCTTTAGCAAAGTGCCATCGTCCATAAAAGGCCATGGGATGAATGCCAAAAAGCCATTGGCATCTTTGGGTTTTTCAGCTTGCACCTCACGAAGCCATACCAAATGCTCGAAACGTTCTTCTAAGGTTTCTATATGACCAAACATCATGGTAGCCGAAGTAGTAATATCCAATTTATGGCAAGCACGCATAACGTCTAACCATTCTTGACCCGTACATTTACCTCGAGAGATTAAACGCCTTACCCTATCGTTTAGGATTTCTGCACCAGCACCTGGCAAACTATCCATGCCTGCCTCTTTGAGCGCCGCCAAAACTTCCAAATGGGACTTCCCTTCAAGTTTGCAAATATGTGCGACTTCTGGTGGCCCAAGAGCATGCAGCCTAATCTCAGGGTATAATTCTTTTAACTCCTTGAACAAATTAGTGTAAAAATCCAGTCCTAACTCAGGATGATGCCCGCCTTGAAGTAGTAATTGGTCGCCACCATAACGAATAGTTTCTTCAATCTTTGGTTTATACTGCTCAATCGTTGTTACGTACACTTCATCGTGCCCTGGAGGACGGAAAAAATTACAAAACTTACAATTGGCAATACAAGCGTTAGTGGTATTGACGTTTCTGTCAATCTGCCACGTGACTAAACCATCGGGTTTTTGAATTTTACGCAATTCATTAGCTACCCACATCAATTCTGCTGTTGGCACATTCTCAAATAGAAACTGCCCTTCCTCTGCTGTTAAAAATTCAAAGGCTAAAGCCCGTTTTAATAATTGGTCTGAATTCATCTAAATTGTCTAATTTTGAGGGTACAAAAATACGACAATAAATTATGGACTTACTCATCTCTTTAGCAAAACATATTCCAGAGAAGCAATCGCTAATACTTTTATGCCAATCCATGGACGATTTATCGTCTTTTTCACTCTCTGAAGAGGAAAGAAAATACATCCAAAATAGCTTTGACAAAGACATGAAAAGCGTATCGGTTAACCGCTACAATCGGTTTGTATTTGTTCAAAAAACAGATGAAAAATTAGAAGGCAATCGACTAGCAGCCAAAAGTCTACATTCTAGCATTTGCCAAGAAAAAATAGAGCATATTACCGTAGTGGACTTGAGCAATCAGCCAAAAGTCACTTGGGCGTTTGCCGAAGGTTTAGCCTTGAGTAATTATCAATTTCTAAAGTATTTCTCCGATAAAAAAGAAAACAGTTTAAAGGAAATTAGCCTACATTCAGCAAATGGCGAGGAAGAAATCAGTCAGCTTAAAGCTGTAATTAAAGGAACCTATGTCGCTAAGGACTTAGTTAATGAACCTTTCTCATACCTTACCGCTATGCAATATAGTCAAGACATTGAGAAATTGGGTGAAGAAGCTGGCTTTAAGGTTGAAGTCCTTCACAAGAAAAAAATTGAAGCGCTAAAAATGGGCGGTCTTTTAGCTGTAAACAAAGGAAGTATTGACCCCCCAACCTTTAGCATCATGGAGTGGAAACCCAAAACCTACTCTAACAGTAAGCCAATTGTATTAGTTGGAAAAGGTATTGTTTACGATACTGGTGGTTTGTCCTTAAAACCAACAGCCAACTCTATGGACATGATGAAGTGCGATATGGGTGGTTCTGCTGCAGTGGTAGGAACTATGTATGCCATTGCCCAAGCTAAATTGAACGTACATGTCATTGGTCTTGTTCCAGCAACCGATAACCGACCGTCTGGCAATGCTTATGCTCCAGGAGACGTCATCACTATGCATGACGGCACCACTGTAGAGGTGTTAAATACCGATGCAGAAGGGCGATTAATCCTTGCCGACGCATTGAGTTTTGCTAAAAACTATAAACCAGAATTGGTGATAGACCTTGCTACCCTCACGGGGGCAGCAGCAAGAGCAATTGGGAAAAGAGGAATAGTGGCTATGGGTAATGATGAAAGCACTATGCAAAAGCTTAAAGAAAGTGGCAAAAACGTTCACGAGAGAATTGCTGAAATGCCTTTTTGGGACGACTATAAAGAAGATTTAAAATCGCCCATTGCCGATCTAAAAAATTTGGGTGGTGCTGAAGCAGGTGCCATTACAGCCGGTAAGTTTTTGGAACATTTCACTGACTATCCGTATACCCACTTAGACATTGCCGGACCAGCATTTTTATTGGCCCCTTACACCTATCACGATAAAGGAGGAACAGGTGTTGGCGTACGCTTACTATTTGATTTTTTAAAAACAAAAGCTGAATGAGTAGCAAACTAAAATTAGGCATTTCCATTGGCGATATTAATGGCATTGGAACGGAAGTCATTCTCAAAACGTTTAGAGATAAACGTATGCTAGACTTTTGCACGCCAATTATTTTTGGCGACTTTAATTTGCTAAATCAAGTAAAAAAATCATTGCATTTTGACGATTTATCTTTGAATAAAATCCAATCCATCGACTTGGCGAAAGCCAAGAAAATTAATGTCTTGAATTGTTGGAAAGAAGAGGTAAAACTTACGCTAGGACAAAACAATGCTGATGGTGGTAAATACGCCTTAAAATCTTTACAATCTGCTAATATTGCTTTAAAAAACGGTCAAATAGATGCTCTTGTAACTGCACCCATCAATAAAGACAACATACAGTCGGATGAGTTTAAATTCCCAGGGCATACTGAGTTTTTAGAAAAAGAACATGAAGGCAAATCTCTCATGCTGATGCTCTCAGACAGTCTTAGAATTGGAGTGGTAACTGGTCATATTCCATTAGAAAAGGTGTCCAAACACATTAGTACAAAAGCCATACTAGACAAACTCAATACCCTAAATCAAAGTCTAAAACAAGATTTTGGCATCCGAAAACCTAAAATTGCAATCTTAGGACTAAACCCACATGCTGGAGACAATGGCATAATAGGTGATGAAGAAAAAAAGACCATTATTCCGGCGATTAAAAAAGCAGAAGAGCAGAATATTTTGGTCTTTGGTCCATACCCTGCCGATGGTTTTTTTGGCTCTAACAAACGCCAAGCCTTTGATGGTGTTCTTGCCATGTATCACGATCAAGGCCTAGTGCCTTTCAAAACATTATCCTTCGGAAATGGTGTTAATTTTACAGCAGGATTGAATATTGTTCGCACCTCTCCAGACCATGGTACTGCATTCGATATAGCAGGCAAAAATCAAGCTCAAGAATCCTCCTTTCGACAAGCCGTTTATACCGCTTGTGATATCTCCAAAAAACGTAAGGAATGGCAAGCGCTTAATAGCAATCCGCTAAAAATAAGCCCCAAAAAAGAACGCTCTAGAAGTAAGGTTGAGTAAACAAACGCTTTTTTTAAGCTCATTTCATGAAATATTATTACATTTGCAGGCTACTTTGAAAAAATTGAATTCATGGTAAAAGAAAAAGATTTTGATATTCCTTTTTCGGGTCTAAAATTAGGGACGCACCAATTTGATTTTGACATCGTAGACTCGTTCTTTGAATTGTTCGAAAATTCTGAATTAAAAAAGGCCGCTTTAAAAGTAGCTATTACTCTAAATAAAAAGGCAACATTGCTTGATTTAGACTTTAACATTATTGGTAATGTTGAACTCCCTTGCGACACCTGTGCCGACCATTACCTTCAGGAGCTAAACGAACAGTTTAATCTTATTGTAAAATTTTCTGACTTAGTGGAAAGCACTGAAAGTGACGAAATCATAATTCTATCTACCAGAGAGCATACCCTATCGCTTGCTCAAAGTATTTACGAATTCATTCATTTATCGCTCCCCTCAAAACGGTCACATGCCGATGAAAAGGACTGTAACCAAGAGATGTTAGAAAACATAAGGCAATTTGAAATTAAAGAACAAACAGAAAAAGAAGAGATTGAAATTGACCCCCGTTGGGCAAGTTTAAAGAATATAAAACACAAATAAATTGATTTAGATTATGGCACATCCTAAACGTAAAATTTCTAAAACTAGAAGAGACAAAAGAAGAACTCACGACAAAGCAACCGCACACAACGTTAGTAAATGTCCTAACTGTGGTGCACCAGTTTTACACCACAGAGTATGTGGTGAATGTGGTTTTTACAGAGGTAAAGAAGCGGTTTCACAAGAAGTTGCTGCCTAGTAAAACTTGTCGTTTAGTTTAATTTTTAATTTGTAGATTTAGGACTCTTTATAACTCTTAAATCTACTTTTGTTTTTAATGGATAGAGTTCGAATTGGAATAGATATTATGGGTGGGGATTATGCCCCAGGAGCTACTATTGACGGCAGTGTTCTAGCTCTCCCAAACTTAGCCGATAACGTAGACTTAGTTCTAATCGGTGACGAAACTCTCATTAAAAGCGAATTACAAAAACACAACCTACAAGAAGATTCCTTCGAAATTGTTCATGCCCCTGATAATATCGAAATGGGCGAACACCCTACCAAAGCTTTAGTCAAAAAGCCTAATTCAAGTATCGCTGTTGGATTTCACCTTCTCAAAAAAGGAAAAATCGACGGTTTTGCCAGTGCAGGAAATACCGGTGCAATGTTCGTCGGTGGCTATATGTCTGTTAAGCCTATCCCAGGAATTTTAAGACCTTGTATCTCTTCCGTATTGCCCAAATTAGACGGTGGAGTAAATGTAATTTTAGATGTCGGTGCCAATGCCGACTGCAAAGCTGATGTACTGTATCAGTTTGGAATATTAGGTTCCCTATTTGCAGAGCACGTATGCGGTGTTTCTGCTCCTAGAGTAGGCCTATTAAATATTGGCGAAGAAGAAACAAAAGGCAATATGCTAACTATTGCCGCTCATGAACTTATGAGCGACTCAAGAGATTTCAACTTCTGTGGAAACATAGAAAGTAGACATCTTTTTGATGATAAATGCGATGTCATTGTTTGCGACGGTTTTTCAGGGAACGTTATACTGAAGCAAGCGGAATCCATCTACAACCTAATTGAAAAACGAAATATTAAAGACGACTATTTCAATCGATTTAATTATGAAAATTACGGTGGGACACCCATACTAGGATTAAACAAAACCGTTGTTATTGGTCACGGAATATCTAACAAAATCGCCATTAAGAATATGATCGTTTTGACTGCTGATGTTGTTGAAGCTGATTTAACCACAAAAATTTTAAATAACTTCAATAATGACTAAACTCAGAGCTGCTATAACTGGCGTTCACGGATATGTCCCTGAATATGTTTTAACAAACAAGGAGTTGGAAGGGATGGTAGACACCAATGACGAATGGATAACCACTAGAACGGGTATCAAAGAAAGACGAATATTAAAAGGCGAAGGCTTAGGTTCTTCAGACTTAGGGGCTGCTGCTGTAGAAGGCTTGCTAGAGAAAAAAGGCATTAGTGCTGAAGAGATAGATTGCATCATCTGTGCAACAGCTACTCCAGATATGATTTTTCCTGCAACAGCATGTATTATCGCAGACAAAATTGGAGCAAAGAATGCCTTTGCATACGATTTAATGGCAGCCTGCTCAGGCTTCCTATTTTCTGTAGCTACAGCATCGAAATACATAGAAACTGGGAGCTATAAAAAGATAGTTGTTGTGGGTGCTGATAAAATGTCATCGATAGTCGATTATACAGACCGACAAACCTGTATTATTTTTGGTGATGGTGCGGGTGCTGTTCTCCTCGAAGCCGATGAAAGCGGTTTAGGAGTACAAGACTCTATCATGAAAAGTAATGGTGAAGGACGTCATTATCTAAAGATGACTGGCGGCGGATCAGTCCGTCCAGCATCAGAAGAAACTATTAAAAATAAAGAGCACTTCATACACCAAGAAGGTCAAACCGTATTCAAGTTTGCTGTAAAAGGTATGGCGGATGTTTCTGCAGAAATTATGGAACGTAACAACTTAGATGGTGACGATATCGCCTGGTTAGTTCCTCACCAAGCCAATAAACGAATCATTGACGCTACTGCCAACAGAATGGGTGTAGGTAAAGACAAAGTTATGCTGAACATTCAGCGTTACGGAAATACCACTAACGCTACTATTCCATTGTGTTTGTGGGAATGGGAAAGTCAATTAAATAAAGGAGACAATCTCATCCTTGCGGCCTTTGGTGGCGGCTTTACTTGGGGCTCTATTTATTTAAAATGGGCATACGATAGTAAATAAATTATATATTTGAAATATTAAAATCGCCTTATGGACATTAAAGAAATTCAAGAACTAATAAAGTTTGTTGCTAAATCTGGAGCAACTGAGGTAAATCTAGAAATTGATAACGTAAAAATTTCTATCAAATCCCCTGCTAAGAAAGGGACTGTGCCTGAAACAACCATTATTCAGCAAATGCCTGTAGCTCAAGGTGCTCCGGCAATAATGCCTGTAGCAGCTGCACCAGCTCCGGCTCCAGCAGCAGAAGCTCCAGCAGCTGACAAAAGTAGCAAGGAAGACAAATACATTACCGTAAAGTCACCAATGATTGGTACATTTTACAGAAAGCCTTCGCCAGATAAAGAAACCTTTGTTAACATCGGTGATACTATCAAGCCTGGCGATATCCTTTGCGTGGTAGAGGCCATGAAGCTATTCAACGAAATAGAATCTGAAGTTAGCGGTAAAATTGTAAAGGTATTAGTAGACGATTCTACACCAGTAGAATACGACCAGCCTTTATTTTTAGTTGACCCTTCTTAAAATACATTCATGTTTAAAAAGATATTAATAGCTAATAGAGGTGAAATTGCTCTAAGAGTAATTCGCACATGCAAGGAGATGGGCATAAAAACGGTAGCCGTATATTCTACTGCCGATGCTGAAAGTCTACACGTTAGGTTTGCCGACGAAGCGGTATGCGTAGGCCCAGGACCATCAAGCGAATCTTACCTAAATATCCCAAACATTATTGCCGCAGCAGAAATTACCAATGCCGATGCTATTCATCCAGGCTATGGTTTCCTTTCTGAAAACGCTAAATTTTCAAAAATTTGCGGAGAAAATGGCATCAAATTTATCGGTGCTTCACCAGAAATGATTGAAGGCATGGGCGACAAAGCAGCTGCCAAAGAGACCATGAAAAAAGCAGGCGTACCTACCATTCCTGGTTCGGATGGTCTGATTGACGACTTTGCACACTGCAAGAAACTCGCCAAAGAAATTGGTTACCCAGTAATGCTAAAAGCTACTGCCGGTGGTGGTGGTAGAGGAATGCGACTCGTATGGAAAGCCAGTGAATTAGAAAATGCTTGGGACTCTGCCAGACAAGAGTCTGCTGCTGCCTTTGGCAACAATGGTATGTATATGGAGAAATTCATTGAAGACCCTCGCCATATAGAAATACAAATTATTGGAGATAATACAGGCAAAGCGTGTCACCTTTCTGAAAGGGATTGCTCTATTCAGCGAAGACACCAAAAATTAGTAGAAGAAACGCCTTCGCCTTTTATGACGGATGAGCTAAGAGAAGCTATGGGTAAAGCGGCTGTACAAGCTGCTGAATCGGTAAAGTATGAAGGTGCTGGAACGGTAGAATTTCTAGTTGATAAGCACCGTAACTTCTACTTTATGGAAATGAATACCCGTATTCAGGTAGAACATCCTATTACGGAAGAAGTAGTGGATTACGACCTTATCTGCGAGCAAATAAAAGTAGCCGCAGGCGTAAAGATTTCTGGTAAAAACTACTACCCTCAACTGCATGCTATTGAGTGCCGTATTAATGCTGAAGACCCATATAACGATTTTAGGCCAAGCCCAGGATTAATAACTAATTTTCACGCACCAGGTGGACATGGCATTCGTATTGATACTCATGTATATGCCAACTACATTATACCTCCTAATTACGACTCTATGATTGCTAAACTCATTACAGTCGCTCAAACTAGAGAAGAAGCCATTGCAAAGATGAGGAGAGCTCTGGAAGAATTCGTGATTGAAGGCGTAAAAACAACTATACCATTTCATTTACAATTGATGAAAAACGAAGATTTCATAAACGGTAACTATACCACCAAATTTATGGAGTCCTTTAAGTTGAAATAAGAAAGTTTTGGATGAAAACTAAAAAAAAGAGCTCTTGAGGCTCTTTTTTTATGCTGTGGTGGCTACTTTTTTAACCCCTACCATCTGATGAATGCTTTCGATGATGGCTTGTTTATCGTACTCGCATTCACGCCATAATTCTGGCTGAGTACCATGCTCAACGTATTTGTCAGGAATACCTAAACGCTTAACTTGTGCTTTGTAGTTGTGGTCTGCCATAAATTCAATGATTGCACTACCGAAACCGCCTTGTATGCAGCCGTCTTCTACCGTAATAACTTTATCGTGCTTCTTAAAGACTTCGTGTAGTAAGGCTTCGTCCAAAGGCTTCACAAATCGCATATCGTAATGGGCTATAGAATACGTGTCTAAATCTGAAATGGCTTCTTGAGCAAAATTCCCCACATGACCAATTGTCACTAGAGCAATTTCATTACCATCAGAAACTTTTCTTCCTTTTCCTACTGGTATTTCTTCAAAAGGTGTTTGCCATTCGACCATAACACCTTTTCCTCTTGGGTAACGGATTGAAAATGGTCCTTTGTTAGGCAATTGTGCTGTGTACATCAGGTTGCGCAACTCTTGCTCATTCATAGGTGCAGAAACAATCATATTAGGAATGCATCTGAAATATGCCATATCGTAAACACCGTGGTGAGTCGGGCCATCAGCACCTACTAAACCACCCCTGTCGAGACAAAATACTACATTCAAATTTTGAATGGCAACATCGTGTACTACTTGATCGTATGCACGTTGCATGAAGGAGGAATATATATTACAAAATGGTACCATTCCTTGTGTGGCTAAACCCGCCGAAAAGGTTACGGCGTGTTGCTCTGCAATACCCACATCAAAGGCCCTGTCTGGCATCTCATTCATCATCATACCTAAGGAACAACCTGTAGGCATGGCTGGGGTAATCCCCATAATTTTATCGTTTTCTTTAGCCAACTCAATAATAGTCTTTCCAAATACATCTTGGTATTTTGGTGGTTGAGGGCTATTAGAGGAAGATTTAATAATTTCCCCCGTATTTTTATCAAATAATCCTGGTGCGTGCCACTTGGTAGGGCTTCCCATTTCTGCTGGCTCATAGCCTTTCCCTTTTTTAGTAATGCAATGCAATATCTTTGGTCCAGGAATATTTTTTAAATCGTTTAATATTTTGGTCAAATGCACTACATCGTGTCCATCTACAGGTCCGAAATATCTAAAGTTTAAAGACTCAAAATAGTTGCTTTGCTTCAATAGTGCAGACTTTAAAGCGTTTTCCAACTTTGCCGCAATGGCTTGTGCATTTGGTCCAAACTTACTGACTTTTCCCAATAAATGCCATACGTCATCTTTTACCTTATTGTAAGTATGAGAAGTAGCAATGTCCGTTAGATATTCTTTTAAAGCTCCAACATTAGGGTCAATGGACATACAGTTGTCGTTGAGGATTACCAAAAGATTGGATTTTTCTATACCGGCATGGTTAAGCCCTTCAAAGGCTAAGCCTGCGGTCATTGAACCATCACCAATAACGGCAATGTGCTGTTTGTCACTTTCGTTTTTATAGTTCGAGGCTACTGCCATTCCTAGAGCACCAGAAATAGAAGTAGATGAGTGACCTACACCGAAAGTATCGTATTCACTTTCCGTTCGCTTGGGAAAGCCACTAATTCCTTTGTAAATTCTATTGGTGTGAAAACGGTCTTTTCTACCAGTTAGGATTTTATGTCCGTATGCTTGGTGGCCTACATCCCACACTAATTGGTCATAAGGCGTATTGAAAACATAATGCAATGCAACTGTAAGCTCTACTACACCTAAGCTAGCTCCAAAATGCCCTCCTTTAGTGGACACTACATCAACAATAAATTGCCTTAAGTCATCACATACTTGAGGCAAATCGCTGCTTTTAAGATTTTTTAAATCTTCAGGAAATTGGATGTTATCTAATGAACTCAAACTGGAATACTTTTCAGGTACAAATATAAGAAAATTAACATCTGTAAAGACAAACTCACTTAACTAGCTCCTTAATTTAGATATAATCTTAGTCTTTAATTTGTCGGTTAAGAGATACATTACTGGCACAATTACTAAGGTAAGGAATGTGGCAAAGGTAAGTCCAAAAATAACCGTCCACGCCATTGGTCCCCAGAAAATAGCGTTGTCCCCTCCAAAGAAAATCTGTGGATTGAACTCCGTTAGCAAGGTGCTGAAATTAATATTCATACCTGTAGCTAATGGTAGTAGTCCCAATACCGTTGTAATGGCTGTAAGAAGTACAGGTCTTAGCCTTTTTTGCCCAGCTTCACGAATACTATCTATGGAGTTTTGGTAATCTAATTCTTCTGAACCGTCTAAGCCAAGTTCTTCTTTCTTTCTTGATTTAATGAGGTCAATGTAGTCGATTAAAACAATGGCATTATTAACTACAATTCCAGCCAATGAAACTATCCCAATTCCCGTCATAATAATAACGAAGTCCATATTGAAAATAGCCAGTCCCAAGAATACACCGATGGTACTAAACAGTACCGTCATAATAATAATTACTGGCTTGAATACGGAGTTAAATTGAGATACTAATATCAGCGTGATAAGAGCCACAGCAATTAATAATGCTTTAGACAAGAAGTCTTGCGTTTGAGCTTGTTCTTGCTGTTTTCCTGTAAATTGTAAATCGCAATTTTCTGGCAAAGGATAGTCAGCTAATAGCTTTTTCAATTGCTCATTTATGGCGTTTTCGTTGTAACCTTCTATTACGTTTGAATAAAGGGTTACCTGTCTTTTCATGTCTTTTCTGTTGACCGAACCAAAGGTGTTATTGTAGGTATAAGTTGCCACCGAAGAGATAGGAATTTGCATAACTCTACCACTAGACTGGCTTCTAAAGGTAATGCTCTGATTCATCAATGATGACACGTTATAACGGTACTTATCTGCTAATTTTAAGGTGATTGGGTATTCGTCTTCTCCATCCTTAAATTTAGAAACTTCTTTTCCAAACAATGCTGTACGAATAGTAGATCCTACTTGAGAAGTAGACACGCCTAATCGTCGCGCCATGTCTCTGTCTATCTGCACAAGCATCTCTGCCTTACTTAATTCTAAATCGACTTTTAGTCCTTCTATTCCAGGGATTTTCTCTTTCTCAATTTTTTGCTGAATGTCTTCGGCCAAAAAGAGTAAGTCTTCGAAATTCTCACCCGTAATTTCCAAATTAATTGGTCGTCCCATTGGTGGTCCGTCTCTATTTTTATCGACAGAAATTTCTACTCCAGGTAATTCTTTCATCGAAGCAGATAATTCTTTCATAACATCCCCAGTAGCGATGCCATCTCTGTATTTGAACTCTACAAAATTAATGGTTATACGTGCTTTGTGAGGGGTATTTCCTGAACCTCCACCCATTTCGTTAGGGTCAGATGTTCCTGCGCCAACATTAGTCAATACGGAAGAAACTATATGCTCGTACGGGCTTAGAATCTCAATAATGTCTTGTTCAACCACACGAGCTATGGAGTCTGTAGCTGTAACGTCCGTTGCTTCTGGCATTTCCAAAAATACATTGATGTACTTTGGCTCATTAACGGGAAAAAACTCCACGTTGGGTTTCATAAATGCAAAGAACATAATGGAGAAAATTAATAGCCCAAAGGTTCCTGCTAAGAGTTTTAATGGACGTCTTCCCTCTAATGCCCAGTTTAATGTTCTAGAGTATCTTTCTTCCAAACGGGCAAGTAATGTGTCTTGGAACCAATATGACCAAGGTGTTAGGTATATGCTGTTCAATAAGTTCAACAAGCCATAAATTAACGCTAGTGAGCCCAACATACGGAATCCTAATAGGTAGAAGATTATAGAAATTACCGCAGCATAAATAGTGGTCTTTTTTAGCTTTGGTTTATTCACTTCTTTTCTGCTGTCCTTTTGCATAAATCGAGATGCAAAAACAGGGTTTATGACTAAGGCTACAAATAGTGAGGAGCCCAATACAATAATTAATGTCATTGGAATATAGCCCATGAACTCTCCCATGAGGTCGTCCCAGAATAAGAGTGGGAAAAAGGCGGCTAATGTCGTTAGGGTTGAAGAGATGATAGGAATGGCTATTTCGCCTACTCCTTGTTTTGCTGCTTCGAACTTACTCAAGCCTTCTTTCTTATAAATACGGTCAATATTTTCAATCACTACAATAGCGTTGTCTACTAACATTCCCAATGCTAAAATGAGGGCAAAAAGCACTACCATATTCATTGTGGTACCCATACCGCCAAAGACTACAAAACTGATAAACATCGACAACGGAATAGCCATTCCAACGAATAAAGCGTTTCGTAAACCAAGAAAGAACAAGAGAACAAGCACCACCAAAATTACTCCAAAAATGATACTGTTCTCCAAGTTACTTAATTGATCTCTAGTTTGTTCGGACTGATCGTTTGTAATGGATATGGTTAAGTTCTGAGGCAGTAGATTAGTCGATTTTGCCGTGGCTAAAAGCGACATTATTTTACTGGTTGCCTCCAAAAGGTTTTCGCCGCTTTTCTTCACAACATTTAATGATACTACTGGTTGTGCGTCTAACCGTGCAAAGCTTTCTCTTTCTTCATAGCCATCTGTAACTGTTGCGATGTCTTTGAGGTAAACTATATTTCCCTTTTCATGCTTTACAATAATGTTGCCAATTTCTTCAGCTGACGTAAACTCAGCCGATGTTCTGACCATTCTTCTAGTATTGCCAATAAGCACATTTCCTCCTGCAATAGAAGTATTTTCATAGGCAATTGCACTTTCTATATCTCCAAAACTTACTTGGCTACTCTCCATGAGATATAAGTCAGCCTCTATACGAATTTCCTTATCTAATAGTCCTGTGATTTCAACTTTAGATATTTCGGTAAAAGACTCTATCTCATCCTGGAGATACTCGGCATGAATTTTTAATTCATCCAAACTAAAGTCTCCCGAAAGGTTAATGTTCAAAATGGGGAATTCTGAGAAATCGATATCCATAACCATAGGGTCCATATCCAAATCTCTTGGCAGATCACTCTTTGCTTTATCTACAGCGTCCTTAACATCTTGTAGAGCTACTTTAAGCTCAATATCTGTGTTAAACTCTACAATTACTGAGGAGTTATCCTGAATGGAAGAGGAAGTAAGTTTTTTCAAGCCTTTTACAGATTTAATTTCTTTCTCTAAAGGTCTTGTAATCAGGTTTTCTATATCTGCAGGTGAGTTTCCAGGATATACCGTTTGCACCATTATTGTTGGCATAACAATATCTGGATACAAGGATTTGGGCATGGATTTATACGAAAAGATACCAAAGAGTGTCAATAAAGCCGTTAGAATGAAAACGGTTGTTTTATTCTTCAGTGATAAATTCGTGATTTTGAAACTTCGATTACTCATTTATCTAGTTTTTTATTTCAATAATACTTCCGTTTGATACTTCATCAAAGCCAACTGTAATGACTTTTTGACCAAATTCTAATCCAGCAGTCACATGTGTTTCAGCTGCTTGTGATAAGCCTACTTCAATATACTTTTTGGCTGCTTTATTGCCTTCGGCTACAAAGACAAATGAGCCTCGCATATCTTTCTTTATAGCAGAGGATGGCAATACAATGGTATTGTCAGCACTGAAATCTTTAATCTTTAAGGAGGCTACTGCATTTGGCTTAATGTTGCCAGATGTATTTCTAAGGTTTATTTTTAGCTTGAAGGTTCTGTTTTCTGGATTTATAACTTGCCCTACAAAACTTACTGGTGCTTCCATGTCAATGCCCAAAGAGTTGAAGGAAATTTTAACTATATCGCCTTTCTTTAAAACAGATGAATAACGCTCAGCTACATCAACTTCTATTTGTAATCTATTGGAATTCACTACCCTAAATGCCGGTCTTCCTGGCGAAGTAAATTCTCCTTCATTTATAACGATTTCGTCAAGCCTACCACTAATTGGTGCAACTATTTCGTATTTGTCCAACTGTGCTTCTGAGGCAGCTAGCTTCTTACTCAAAGAAAGGTATTGGTTTTTAGCTTGTAAAAATTGAATTTCAGAGCCAATGCCTTGCTTCCAAAGGTTGTCTTGTCTTTCAAAAGTCGTCTTGGCTAATTCAACAGACTGCCTTAAGTCTTCAACTTGATTCATCATTACTGTAGCGTCTAACTGTATTATGGCTTGGTCTTTAGACACCCAACTTCCTTCTTCTACTAATCTGCGAACTACAGTAGCCCCAACTTCAGAGCTTACGACAACGTTTGCTCTTGAGCTTACCGTTCCTGGCTGATTGATGTAGTGTGCAAATGAACGAGAAGTAATCTCTTCTACATTTACAGCTATACCGTCTTTAACTATAGTATCGGCTAATGCGATCTCTTTTTCTAGAGTAAGTATTTGTGTTTTTATCTCCCCTAATTGTTCCTTTAAGGTTTTTAAAGAGGCTTTCTTTTGGTCAAGTTCACTGACCTTTTCTCCACAGCCAACAAAGGCAATGAGGGATGCTAGTATTAAAATGTGTGTTGTTTTCATTAGTTTCCTACTGATCGGTTATAATTAGTTTTTGCTATTAGTAAATTGTAAATCGCTTGTGCATTGTTTGCTTGGGCTTGACTGTAGTCTGCACCTGCTTGTGATAATTCTGAACTACTTACCAAACCTTCCTTGTATTTAAGTAATGTTTTGTGGTAAATCTTCTTGCTAAGCCCTAAATTGTTAGCGGTTTGCTCTTGCGAATTAAAAGCTGTTATGTAATTAGATAAAGCCATCTCGTAAGCCAATTGCAATGACTCTGAAGTTTGCGATTGATTGTTTCTAGCTTTTTCGTAATTAATTTGAGCCTGTTGAATTCTTGACACCCTTGCAAGTCCATCAAACAACGTCATGTTTGCTTTTATGCCAATGACGTTCGACGGGTACCATTTACCTTCGTCAAAAAAGTCAAACTCATTTCTGTATGCGTTTTTGCTGTAAGATGCAAAAGCGGTAATTGATGGCAAAAGCTGAGACTGAAAGCGTCTTAAATCAAGTTTCATCAACTGTGTTTGAGTTTGTGCTAATTGGTATTCTTTTCTGTTTTCAATCGAAGGTTCTTTCAATTGAATAATCTGATTGTCAGACAATAAATTAGTTAGACTGTCGGTTAAAATAATTTCCTCATCGAGTGGCAACCCTAAAATTAATTTTAGGTATAAATATGCCACATCAGTCATGCGATCCATATTTTCCGATTGGATTTTCATATTTGATAAGGTAAGTGTCATCCTATCAACGTCAAGGTCTTCCACCAATCCTAATTCATACATAGTGCTTACCTCATCTAAAATATCTTGATGAATATCTGCTATCAGTTTTAGAAAGGCTTTGCGTTCTTCGGCTACTAAAACATTATAATATGCTGCTGCAATGCTATCTAGAATTTGTTGTTCGGTAAGCTCCAAGGATTGAATAGATAAATTCTTATAGATGGATGAGGCCTTAAGCCCTACAATATAAGAGCCGTCAAACACAAGCTGTGAAGCTGAAAGTGTTGAGGTAGAGTTGAACTCTGTTCCAAATTGCAGTTCAGTAAAATCATCGGCTGATGCTGTTGGCACAAACATATTAGCAGGAACAACAGTCGTAGGTATTTCCAAAAACTGCTGCATATTGACCTCCCCATTAATTTTTGGCAGACCAATTGCGACTGTTTCCATGACTTTTTTCTTTGCTAACTTCACGTCTAATCGAGCGTTTTTCACCTCGGTGTTATTTGTCAAACCTATCTGCTGAGCATCTTCAACTGAAAGTCTTTGCTGAGCATTGGCATTAAATGCAACTATAAATGCAATTATTAATAGCTTATAATTCATTGATTTTCTTTTCTAGATATTTGATTCCTTTTGAGGTCGCTATTCCCCTAATGTGATATATTCTGTTTTCTTTTAATAACTTTTTGAAGTTGTAAACGGTAAGCGGAAAAATTTGGTCATTGACTAAGGTGTCTGTTCTACTAATAACAAACTTGGTAATAATGTCCACGTCCAATTCAGACCTATACAATTCTTGTTGAATGCCCTTGATAAGGTTGTTTTTCATAATATTAAACAATACCTTTTCTTTTAACTCCTCGAGCAAACTCCAGGTATTAGGATAATACCTTTTGAGCTCTCCTAATAAATAAGGATTGGTTTTTTTCATCATTAAAGAAACGCTTTCATCAATTGCAAAAAGCTCATCAATAGCATTTTGAGGTTGTGAGAAAGAGTTACTTATCATTTCTTCAAACATCTCATTGTGCCTCTTAAAACAATGGTGCACCAAATCTTGTTTGTTGTCGAAGTGGATATATAGTGTCTTTTTGGAAATAACTAGCTTTGAGGCCACTTCGTCCATATTAACTTGCTTCACTCCTTTTTTTAGAAAAAGAATAAGCGATTGGTGTATTATATTTTCCTTAACGTCCATTTTCGGGGTGCAAATATACATATAAATAAACTTTGGAAACATTTTTAATAGCTTTTTGTTTCCAAAGTTTTAATTGTTAGACTAAAATGCCCAAAAGTTTTAAGATTTAATATCTTTGTTCTAAGAATATACACGATGAAACATACCAAAGTAAAGACGTTATTGAAAGGTGAAAGCCTAAAGGAAACCGTTTGTGTAAAAGGTTGGGTAAGAACTAAGCGAGGAAGTAAAAATGTCTCTTTTATTGCTATTAATGATGGTTCTACAATAAACAATATCCAAGCTGTTGCCGAAAGTGATTCTTTTGAGGAAGACTTAATCAAACAAATCACAACAGGTGCTTGTGTGCGTATCGTAGGTACATTGGTCGAATCGCAAGGAAGCGGTCAAAAGGTCGAAATTACAGCTCAAGAGATTGAGGTGCTTGGCGAAGCAGATGCCGATGTATATCCGCTTCAACCCAAAAAGCACAGTCTGGAATTTCTGAGAGAAAAAGCTCACTTACGTTTCCGAACGAATACCTTTAGTGCAGTTTTCAGAGTAAGACACGCTTTATCTTTTGCTATTCATAAATTCTTCAATGATAAGGGCTTTGTTAACCTTCATACACCCATTATTACAGGTGCTGATGCCGAGGGTGCTGGCGAAATGTTTCAAGTTAGTAATTTAGACTGGAACAATCTACCAAAAGATGAGGATGGTAATGTGGATGAAACTCAAGACTTCTTTGGTAAGAAAACAAACTTAACCGTTTCTGGACAGTTAGAAGCTGAATTAGGAGCATTGGCATTGGGTCAGGTCTATACTTTTGGCCCAACGTTTAGAGCTGAAAACTCTAATACTTCTAGACACTTATCAGAATTTTGGATGATAGAGCCTGAAGTGGCTTTCAATGACCTAAACGATAATATGGATTTGGCTGAAGATTTTCTAAAATATTGCATCAAATACGTTTTGGAACACTGTAAAGATGATATTACGTTCCTTGACAAGCGCTTAACTGATGATGAGAAAAACCTTCCTAAAGAGCAAAAATCAGAAATGAGCCTTATTGAACGCCTCAACTTTGTGGCAGAAAATGAGTTTGAAAGACTGACCTATACTGAGGCTATTAACATCCTTAGAAATTCTAAGCCAAACCAAAAGAAGAAATTTCAATACCTCATCGAAGGCTTTGGTGCTGACCTTCAGTCAGAACATGAACGCTATTTGGTAGAAAAGAAATTTAAAAAACCAGTGATTCTTACTGACTATCCAAAAAACATTAAAGCCTTTTACATGCGCATGAATGAAGATGGTGAAACCGTTCGTGCTATGGATATTCTTTTCCCCGGTATAGGTGAAATTGTTGGCGGCTCACAAAGGGAAGAGCGTATGGACATTCTTAAAAGTAGAATGGAAGAAATGGATGTTGACCAAGAAGAATTGTGGTGGTATCTTGAAACACGACAGTTTGGAACATGCCCACATAGTGGTTTTGGATTAGGCTTCGAAAGACTAATAATGTTTGTAACTGGAATGAAAAATGTTAGAGATGTTATTCCTTTCCCACGATACCCTCAAAATGCGGAATTTTAATTAATGCAAAAACAAAGACTAAAACAGGAAATAGGACTCAAACTTAGCCCTCAACAAATACAGTTTCTTGGTTTGTTGCAAATTCCTTTAATGTCTTTGGAAAAACGTATTGAAGAGGAGCTGGAAAGCAATCCTGCTTTAGAAGAAGAAACAGAATCCGATAAAGCTTCTGAAAGCAGCGAACAAAGTTGGGAGAAAAGCAGTTCTAGAAATTCTAATAAAGAGGAAACACCTAGAGAGTTTACTCATCAAAGAGAATTAAGTCTTCAAGAGTTTTTACTAGAGCAACTTCCTATGCTTAACCTCAATGATTTAGAATATTCTATCTCTGAATTTATCGTGGGGTGTTTGGATGACAATGGATTTTTAAGCCGCTCTCTTTTGTCGATTACTGATGATTTGCTGTTCAAGATGAATTTGGAAATCAGCGAGTATGATCTTATTCCTATTTTAAAAAGCATACAAAGCTTAGAGCCTATTGGCGTAGGCGCTAGAGATTTGCAAGAGTGTTTACTCATTCAGTTAGAAAACAAAGAGCCTAGTTCGTCAATTACTGATGCTATTCTACTTCTTTCTAAACACTACTCTGCTTTTAGCAATAAAAATTACGAAAAGTTAATGCGTGAGTTGAATCTAAGCGAAGACGAACTAAAGGCGGCTTATAAAGAAATTGAAACGCTTAACCCAAAGCCTGGCGCAAGCTTTTCGAATCAAGAAGAAGGAAATAATTACATCACTCCAGATTTTAGCTTAGAAGTTCAAAACGATGAATTAAAGGTAGTGCTCAACAACAGTAAAGTGAAGCAGCTTAAGAGTAGTGAGTACTACAAAAACATGCTGAAAAATCTTGAAGACACTAAAGGCGATAAAGAGGCTATTTCTTTTTTGAAAGATAAAATAGAAGGGGCAAACTGGTTTGCTAATGCTCTCATTCAACGCGAGCAGACTCTACTAAATACTATGAATTGCATCGTTAAGCTGCAAATGGATTATTTCAAATCTGGTGATGAGCGTACACTCAAGCCCATGAAATTAATGGACATTGCAGAGCAAATTAATCTAGATATTTCGACCATTTCAAGAGTAACAAATAGTAAATACATTGAAACCCCCTACGGCACTTTTTTACTGAAAGATTTTTTTTCTGATGCTTACAGCAAAGAAGACGGTACCACTATATCAAATAAGGTGGTGAAGAGTCATCTGAAAGAAATCGTTGATAATGAAGATAAAAAGAAGCCTTTTTCTGATGAGGAACTTTCAGAAAGACTTGGTGAAAAAGGCTATCATATTGCTAGAAGAACAGTCGCTAAATATCGAGAACAACTCGATTTTCCAGTTGCAAGACTTAGACGAACGCTATGATGAAATTCGCCCAGTTTATTTCCGTTATGGCACATCCATTATTTATGCCTTCTTATGCTTTTAGTTTATTAATGTACACTAATCCTTACGTCAATATGATGATAAGCGATTCTACTAAGAATGTGGTTATAATCATTCTCTCACTATTCACTATTGTACTTCCGATTGTTACCGCTATCCTACTCAAGCAATTGAGGGTAATTGATAGTATTTATATGAAGTCAAGTGAGGAACGTAAGTGGCCATTTGTTTTTACACTTGTTTGGTATTATTTGGCTTTCCAACTGCTTGCTAAACTGTACATCCCTCAGAGTTTTTTATTGTTAATGCTGGGTGCTATTATTGCAATTGGTCTGTCGTTAATCATTACTTTGAGGTGGAAAGTAAGTATTCATATGCTTGGTTTTGGCGGCCTTATAGGTGCAATAATTGGCATCTCTCAACGCTTTCAGTTTGACCATTCTAATTTGATAATGGTGCTTGTTATTTTTGCCGGTCTAATTGGCTATGCACGTCTTAAAACACACTCACATAATTACCGGCAAGTATATGTTGGTTTTTTACTAGGCGTATTTGTCGAATGGGTTAGTGTGCTTTACCTATAGTAAAACTTTCTTAGATTTGTAGTAACTCTTAAAACTATAAATCATGAAAAAATTATTACTCGGGCTTGGCCTATCTCTTTTATCATTTTCCATTATTGCTCAAACTGAAATATGTACGGACACTTCTAATCTTTATGTTTTTCAACACAATAATAAAAATTATGCCATTGTAAAAGATACAAAAAGTTGGACTGATGCCATAGCTTGTGCATACCAACTCGGAGGCATATTAGCAATAATTGACAACCAAGAAGAACAAGATGCCATTTGGGCTGAAATACCAAATGCAAACATTACCAACTCAAATACATCTGCCCCAGATGGTGGGCAAGCATCTTACCTTTGGATAGGCGGTAGCGATATGGGTGAAGAAGGAAAATGGGAGTGGATAGGTGAAAATGGTGACGCCACTCAGTTTTGGCAAGGGACTAACTCTGGAAGTGCAGTAGGTGGTTTATACAATAATTGGGGCAGTAGTTCCTTTGCAGGAGAACCAGATAATTACTTAGGTAATCAAAACGCATTGGGATTTGCATTAACAGACTGGCCATATGGAAGTGCTGGACAATGGAACGATTTAAATGTTGAAAATCTATTATACTTCATAATAGAGTCTGAAATTGATACGACTTCTGGAAACGGTGATGGTGACGGCGGTGATGGTGGTGGTACTGATTCTACTGTAGCTGTTACTGATTACAACATTCAATCCTCTTTGATTTACCCTAATCCCAGCTCATCTTACTTTAAAATCATGCGTGATGATATCAAAGAAATAACGATTATAAACGCTTTAGGGCAAGAGGTTTATCGAAAAATAAATCGTTCAAAAACAATAAACATAAGCCACCTTAGAGAGGGGATTTATTTTGTGAAGATGACCACTAATGAAAATCAGCTTCTGATTAATACATTGAAAGTCATTAAATAATTTAGAGCTTATGAAAAACTATTTGAAAGTATTACGAAAATATTCAGTATTTAAAGGACGAGCTAGTAGGAATGAATACTGGGAATTTGCTTTAATAAATATCATTATTATCTTTTTAATAGGAATATTAGAAGGTGCAATGGGAAGTGAAGACTCTTCAAGCCTACCAATTGGTGGTATTATATATTGGTTATATACCCTATTTGTATTTATTCCTTCTATTGCTGTAGGCGTAAGAAGATTACATGACACGAACAGAAGTGGGTGGATGTTGCTAATTCTATTAATTCCGATTATAGGGACTTTTTGGATTCTTGTGCTAACGTTGTTAAAAGGTAATGAAAGCGAAAATAAATATGGAGCCGTGCCTGAAAATTAACAAATAAAGGGCTGAGTTTACTCAGTCCTTTTCTTTTTCCTTGTAATCGTAATGATACTGTTGCTCTTCTTCAGCTTCTTCTAACAGTTCGTCAATTTCATATTGGTAAATCTGTTTTGGGGGTCCATTTTCTTTAAACCAATACGCTAATATTAGACCAGCAAAGCCACCTGACAAATGCCCTTCCCAAGAAATGTTATCTTGCATTGGAAAAATTCCCCAAATCATACCACCGTATAGGAAAACGACAAACATTGAAATAGCCATTAGTCGAGTATGCTTTCGTATGAATCCACTGAAAAATAAAAAAGATGCTAAAGCATAGACCAGTCCACTTGCGCCAATATGAAAACTTGGTCGACCAATAGCCCACAACCAAATGCCACTCATAAGCCAAGACCATAAAAACACTTCATTTGCAATACTTCTATAAAAAAAGGTTAAAGAAGAAATCAATACAAAAAGGGGGACTGCATTATTAGTCAAATGCTTCCAATCGCCGTGTATTAGGGGAGATAATAAAATACCTTTTAATCCTTCAAATGTTCTTGGCAATACACCGTACTTTACAAAACGTATGTTCCAATAAAATTCTAAATACTCTATTAAAGCTAGTAGAAGAATAAATAAAGACGGAAAAATAAAATGCTGAAGGTTGAGCTTTGCTTTCATCTTAAAAATCGTAATCGAATCCAACACCTAAGATATACAATTGTGGACTATTGCTGTTGAACTCTTGCTGAAGCCTGTAATATAAAGAGAGGTTTAGTGCCTTAGAAATGGGGTAAGACACCCCAAATGTATAGCGCCACTTATTGAGTGACTGATTAAGGTAGAAAATCTCAAAGGCAGTGTAAGGTTCAAGAGGTGTTTTGCGTACATTATATGTAGCTGACATTTTATCTCTTAGTGTCGAAACGTTCGATTGGAATTGATAACGTAATCGATTCTTAAATTCCCAACGCTTATGTTTTTTACGGAAGTTTAAATCTGTAAACAAACGGTGTTTAACCTCCGTTTGTATAGCAAAATCATTAATGTAACGGTAGCCAAAGGCAACTGACCAGGGTTTGTTGATTTTGTATCTTAAAGATATATTCGAAAAAAGAGCATCAGATAATGATGCATTTTCTCTAAGTCTATACCCTTGATCAAAGGATAATTTAACTGTTTTGTTTAATGAGTGTGAAACTTCAACCTTAGTCCATAATTGAAAATCTTGCTCTTGTGCTAACAAGAGAAAAGGAAAAAATAAAAGAAGTACAAAGCTACTTTTGTTCATCATCAAAAAAGAAGATTCTTAATTGAGCAGTATCTCTAAGAAAATCAATGCTCTTAACTTCTACTCGTGTAATATTCAAGCCCGTTCTTTGCTTCAAATCTTCAAATAACTCTTGTCGCTTTTCAGGTACAATTAGCTCTATTTTTTCAAAAGTTATATTCTTTCGAGATTCATGCTTGAGCAGCCAAATTTTTTCTAAACCATAGGTTAGGGCAATGAAAATAAGGTTGGTAAATACGACCTCCGCATGACTGATTTTTTTATTAACCAGAGCGTTCATCACAGAAATACCAATAATGACAAATAGATAGGTCATCTCCTTAATAGGAATAGGGTCTGTTCGGTATCTGATAATCCCAAAGATGGCAAATAGCCCAAGTGCAAAACCTAGTTCTAGCTTTACATTTTCTAGTAAAAAGCATAGAAAAAAGACGGTAACACTAATCAATAAATAGGTAAATAAGTAATCCTTATTTTTTGTTGCTGGGTAGTACAAATAGCGAACTATATATCCTACAATCAAAAAGTTAAAAACTGAACGAGCAAGTAGCTCAATAAAATCTTTTTGGTCAAAAAGGTCAGTTCCGAAAAGCTCAATATCTGAAATCAATAATAATAGACTATGCATCGTGTTGAAGTTTGTTAATTTTTATAAATTTTGGTTTAAAATTATTGTTTTTTAATAAAGGGTAAAGGCTTGCAGTAGCCATGCAATATTTGCTTATTCTAAAAGGCCTTACCATATTCTTTTTAATGATTCGCATGAAAACTGAAGCGTGATTAATCTTTTCTTGCTTTATCTCTGCAATTACCATATTCCCTAATTCAGATGTTTTGTTGTCGCCTTCAAAATTAATGTTTACATCAATTGTTACGCGTTCCTTCATCTTTTTGTTGACAAGCGTAATGCGATTAAATTTATTCCAGTGTTTTGGAACCAGTTCTTTCTCCTCTCCAATCACTGAAGTGATAAAGGCATTGGCATTCGTGTCAATTTCATTAGGGATTTTATCGACTTTTATTCGCTTTTTTATTGTTTTCCCCTTATTGGTTTTGTGCTTTATTTCTAAGAAACATAGACCCGAATCTATGTATTCTCTATACCGTACTTTGTTGCGGTTTGTTTTGCCATTGTGATGTTCAAAATAAAACTCAAAATCATCGGTATCGTAATACAAAGAACGGTAAGCACTCATTCGCTTGTTATTTATATCCAAAACGTAATAATGTTCTCTAATTTCGTTGAGTACTTTGCCTAACAATTCTAATTCAAAAACAAATTTGGTATCTGTTCTGTTCATTAACTGCACCGAATCCATTTGCTCCAAAGATATGGGCTCAAAAGAGTCTAATATGTTTTTAATTGACTGCAATATTATAGATGGATATATCTCCTAAATTATATACGGAATTGTTATCTGTAATTTCTATTTCAATAATATGTGGGAAGTCTCCATTGATACAATCAGGATGCCAAATAGTGGACGCCAATTCTTGAGCATAAGTTGGATTTGTTTGACTCAAGACCGCTAAACCGCTCGTATCTGCCTCACATTCAGAATATACAAATACGGTATACTTGCCTTTTCTTAAATTCTCAAAGCTGAAGCTGCCATCCCATGAGGTATTGTACGAATCGTCATAAAGATTATCCTCGTCACCATATACAATATAGACTTCTTCATCTGCTTTAGCATAGCTTGAGATTGTATCTACGCTTTGGTTGCCTCCTGGCACATCAAAATGCCTCAAATCGTATGTAATTATTTTTCCTGCTATGGAAGATGTCCCGCCTTCTCCTGCTTCTTTTTGACAGGAAAACAAGACACTAACTCCTGCTAGAATAAGTAGTATTTTTTTCATTTTATTGTACACTGATTTTACGGAATTCATCGTCTATTTTTAATATATAAACGCCTTTTTTCCAGTTACTAACATCTATATCAATACCATTTTTAATGTTTTGCTTTGTATACTGTTTTTTGCCTAATACATCATAAGCTTCAATTTGATTTGCAAAAGGAACGACAATATGCAGTAAATAATTAGATGGGTTTGGATAGACCAATATATTTGAATTGTGTGTATATTCGGAAATAGCTGTTCCTAATCCGTTATTGGCGTTGTGGGTATGGTCTTGAATAACGAAAGCGCCACTTCCGTTTGGCACTCTAGCATAGCCAAAATCTGAGGGTAACTCACCGTAGAACAAAGCGTCAATGATGAAATTATTTGATGTAGATAAAAACAACTCTTCCCCATCAGCAGACAGTCTGAAATTTGTGTGCAATCCGCTAGTCGCGTCAAGGTCATTATCTAGCCATACAATTAAGTATTCATTGGGAGCAATACTTACATCTGGAAATGTCCATTTATCCAATGTATTTTCGTTATCCGATAAATGATAGCCTAATAGGTTAATAGTAGAATTTCCCCTGTTATATAATTCTACCCAGTCGTCATACTCAGAAAGCCCTGACGAAATGTCCTCAACGGCGGAAGTGTTTGATGCCATAAATTCATTAATTACTAAATCCCCTACAACTGGCAGAAAATGAAATTCATGTTCAGCTCGTTCTGGTGAAAATATTCCAGCATCATTGTTTTCTGCATATATATAATATTGAACGTCAAGTGCATCAACATCTATTGAAACCCCATAGATTCCATCATTCGCTTGTCCATCGTTGTGATTGCCGTCATCAAACATTTCTAGCTTAGTAAAAACTTCATAGGGTCTAAATCTGTAACCAAAGATTACCGATTCAGCATTATCAACCTCAACACTAATATTTGCTTCAGAATAAATATTAACTAGGGTAGGTGTGGTGCTAATAGCATTAATTGTTGGAGGTGTAGCAGTAAACTCGGCCTGAGATTCTAAGTAATCAATACGGCTTTCCATTAAGGAACTTAGCCCAAATTTATTGCCACTCCCTGGTCCTCCTTCAATGGTGACATCGTCATTAAGATTAGCGATAAAGTCAGAATAGCTATAGATTGCATTTGGATCGGTTTGAACACTACTCTTGATTAAATTCTGCAATTCTAAACCTCTTTCAATATACCATCCATTAGCAAAGTTTTCATTGATAATGGTACGCATATGAGCAATATACATTCGTTTATAGGTAGGGTTAGAGAATATTAAATCTAACAATGGCCAGTCCTGGTCACCTTCTCTAAGTAAAGGGTTTAATTGTGTAAGGTCAATTGGCCCTCCCATTCCGGGACCTTCATTTACCATTGCAAAGCCCCCAAAAGATTCGTTTAAATCCCATACTACAGGATTCATTCGGTTATTATCGTCTTTAATAAGGTAATAGTTCTGACGAAAAGGACCTAAATAACTGTCCAAATTGACCAAAACATTGTTGAAAGCAGACATCCATATTGCACGATCAATGTCTAGAAATTGCTCAATGCTTTGTGGGTTATTATTTATAGCATTAGTCAAGTCAATAATGTCCTGCCAACTAAAGTCCGATTTTAACTCATAATAGTCGTAGTATGATGCAGAATCTGCACCTAAGTATTCTAGTGATGAGCCTCCGTTGAATGTGCTGACTGGATTACATTTAAAACGACTGTTGTCTTTATCAGCATATAAATATTTTCTTTGAAAATCTGAATTTACCGATTCTGAACTGCTATACAATCCATGGTAATTACCATTAATCGATACCCTTGCAAAATTAGACTGAGGGGCTTGCATATACTTTCGTGCCACTTCATAAGACAATACCTCTCTTAAAAAAGAAGGATCTTTATAACCGCTTGAAAGTTTAAGTGTACGGAAACCTTTGTAGTCCTGATTATCGTTGAACTCATCTAATGAAATGTTAAGAGGGTTTTTGTCATTAGTTTCAGAAAATGTGCTATTCCCTTTATACTTAACGGCAACACTATCTTTCATGGAGCCATTAATTACGACTGAATCTGCCATAAGGTAGGTTTCACTGTAGTAATTGTCAATCATCAGATCATTCCAGTCAGTAATAGGGAAATATATGTCAATAGTGGTAATATTATCCATCTGGTAAAGCTCTTGGCCAGATGAAATGGAAAAGGACAGCACTAAAAAAAAGAGAAGGGTTCGAATTAAATTCATTAGTTAAATTAAGGTTCTGGTTTTGTTCTAGCAAACTTAACCTTTTTTTAACAAATATTATTTAAAAGAGGACTTGCTTCTTACAGCTTTAAAGCAAAAATTAAAAGGTAATTGTAGATAATAGACTTTCCTTTTGGTTGAGTAATTGTTCAAGGGAGAAAAAGGTTTCGGTTCTGTTTATACCCTCTATTTTATGTATTTTACTGATAATTTGACGAGCATCATTAGAGTCAATAGCACGAATTTTACAGAACAAACTCGACTTTCCTGTTGTGAAATCCATGCCCGTAATGTTGTCAATCTTTAATAGCTCTTTTAAGGCCTGGTCGTATTTAGACGCTTTATCCAAATACACGCCCATATAGCAAGTGTAATTGAAGCCAAGCTTATCATAATCAATGGTAATAGTAAAGTTTTTAATAATGCCCAGCTTCTGCAAACGCTTAATTCTTACATGAATAGTGGTATTGGAAACTTTTAGAATATTAGATATTTCTGAAAATGAAATTTTTGAATTTAGAGACAATAATTTGAGTATTTCTAAATCTAATTTGTCTATTAAAGTTGACTTTGACATTGTAATCTGATTTTAAATTTAAATATAAATGCTATAAAAACACATCTAAAAAATGATTTTGACTTTTAATTGTTTGATTTAAATTTATTTTGACTTTTTTATTAATTTTATGGTTTATATTTAATGTTTATAGATGCAAATATATGTAAATTTGTGCAGTTAGTTAGTAAGTGTGATATGAAAAAAATAACAGTTCATCATTTAGATTCGGTTTCAGAATATTTTTTAGACTCTAAAAACCATATTACCGAAGTCAAATACTTGACCAATAACAGAAGAAAGGATTATACCTACGACCAAAACGATCCCGTTTATCATTCGTTGATTAATCTATTTCAGAATTATGATTTGACATATGAACCGACTAAAAAACCAAGAACGATTAATGAGTATCGTCAAAATAAAGACATCTGTTACTCATTAAACTAAAAATGGATGTTGAAAGATAATTATTGAAATCATGTTTTTTCATAATAGGCGTACATTTTTCATAATCCTTTCACTAGTTATGCTAGTGTTACTGTTTTTTTCAAATCATCAAACATCACCCATGCAGTCAGTCGACATTAATAGTGCCGACACTGCTTGGATGATTGTTGCCAGTGCCCTTGTTCTCCTTATGACGCCTGGCTTAGCCTTCTTCTACGGAGGAATGGTCAATAAAAAGAATGTTATTTCAACTATGCTGCAAAGCTTTATCGCTTTGGGTATTATTTCATTAATTTGGGTATTGTTTGGATTCTCTCTTGCATTTGGGGATTCTGTAAATGGATGGGGAATTATTGGAAATCCACTACAACACTTATGTCTTGATAATTTGGATTCTAAAAACAGCAATATTCCTTACTTATTATTTGCTTTATTTCAGTTAAAATTTGCCATAATAACACCTGCAATCATTACAGGTAGCTTTGCCGAGAGAATTCGGTTTAGAAGCTACTTATTATTCATGATATTGTTTTGCATCTTTATATACAGTCCAATTGCTCATACAACGTGGTCGCCAGAAGGTATTTTTGCCAATTTCGGTAATGTTATTGGCATTACAGGATTTGAAGGCTTACACGTTTTAGATTTTGCCGGCGGAACTGTTGTTCATATGTCTGCAGGTTTAGCAGCACTAGCTGGCGCTCTTTACCTAGGTAAAAGGAAAGAAGAAAACAGCGACCCAGCTAATATCCCTTTCATTATACTAGGAACAGGGCTATTATGGTTCGGATGGTTCGGATTTAATGCGGGTTCAGCACTTGCAGCAAATTACGATGCAGTAATAGCATTTGCCAACACAAATATCGCCTCAGCAAGCTCCATGATAACTTGGGTACTTTTCGATAGGTTTTTGAATAAAAAAATATCGGCTGTTGGAGCTTGCATAGGCGCTATTGTTGGTTTAGTTGCAATTACTCCTGCTGCAGGATTTGTTAGTATTCCTCATTCTATTTTAATTGGTTTTATCACTGCTTTAGTGTGCAACCTTGCTATGATTAAAATCAAAAAATCGAATAGAATTGATGACACTTTAGATGTATTCGCTAGTCATGGTATTGGCGGAATTTGCGGAATGATACTTACTGCAGTTTTCGCCAAAGATGTTGGTTTAGTATACGGAGAAGTAAACACTTTTATACTTCACCTAATAGCCTGCGTAATAGTGATTGTATTCGCCTTCTTTGGCTCGCTGCTTTTATATAAAATCGTTGACATTATTTTGCCAATGCGT
This sequence comes from Flavobacteriales bacterium, assembly GCA_016779935.1. Taxonomy (NCBI): domain Bacteria; kingdom Pseudomonadati; phylum Bacteroidota; class Flavobacteriia; order Flavobacteriales; species Flavobacteriales bacterium. Next base: position 487 of record JADHMQ010000009.1, on the reverse strand, counting down.
GTTAGACAAGACCAAGAAGAAAGAGGCCTTGACCTTTCACAACATGGTGAGGAAATAGTATAATATTATTATTGTACGGTGATGAAATTGGCAAACATGCCCTCCTGTCTCGAGGGTGTAGATTTAACGGATAAACACTTTTGTGCTAACGTCTACTTATAGGTTCGAATCCTTTCCGTACAGCTTAAACAAAACCCTTCCGTTCTTTGAGTAGAAGGGTTTTTGTTTAACCCCATCAAGCTTCACAGACTGAATAAATCACAATTAATACGTTATATATAGATATAGTGATTAATTGCCATACCACTTACTCATAAAAAAAGCTCCGAGCAAATACTCGGAGCTTTTAAAAAGTCAAATCTAAATCTTATTGAAGCACTATTTTTTGATTGATACTTCCGTTTAGTGTAGTGATTTCTAAGAAGTACACGCCTTTTGGCATAGTATTCATATCTACCATTGTACGGTGTTGGCCTTCTAAGTCTAC